>DASUJK010000359.1:0-10373 GCA_036279295.1 Pseudonocardiaceae bacterium
GGCCCTGGCGCAACTGACCGCAGCCCTGCCCGCGGTCGAGGCCGAGGCGGCGGCGGCCAAACGGTCTTATCGTCTCTACAGCGGGCTGGTTTCGACCAGGCTGGCAACACCGTGCCCCGCGGACGAAGACGCCTTCGAGGAACTCCGCAGCCAGCTTCCGGACATCCGCAACGCGGCGGCGGCAGCAGCACCGGACGCCGAGCGGACGCGCACGACTGCCCTGAAGCAGTACGCCGACACGGCCCACGAACACAGGCAGGCGGAGGCAGAGCTGACCGCGCTGCAGTCGGCCAGCAACCTGATCCCCGCCGGGCACGCCCGGCGCCGGGACAGGATCGCCGTCGGAGCCGGCTTACCCCCGGCGGATTTGCCCTACGCCGCCGAGCTCATCGACATCGCCGACGGTCAGGAACGGTGGCGGCCGGCCGCCGAGAAGGTCGCCCGCTCATTCGGCCTGCGCCTGCTGGTGCCGGAGCGCCACAAGGACGCCGTGCGCCGATACGTCGACGAAAACGACATGCGCGCCGTGGTCGAGTACAGCATTATCACCTCCGTCTCCGCCCACCGGCCCACCCCCAAGCCGAACAGCTTGGCCGCCAAGCTGACGGTCGATCGAGACCACCCGTGCGGGCCATGGCTTGCCGTGCAGGTCGTAAACCGGTTCGAGCACATGTGCGTCGAGACCGCCCGGGAACTGGAGCCGCATCGGCTCGCCGTGACCGTACGCGGCACCGTGAAACTGGCAGGCAACCACTACCGCAAGGACGACCGCCCAGATGTGGCCAGCCCGTCCAGCTACATCCTGGGCGCGAACACGGTGGCCAAACGGCTCGCGCTCCAGACCGACGTTGATCGGCTCGCCGCACAGGTCAAACGCGACCACACGGCAGCCGACGCGGCCGACGCTGAGCTGCGGAACCTGCAGGACCGCACCGAAGCAGTCGACCAACTGCTCGACTACACCTCCTGGCCGGAAATCGACCAGGCCGGGGCGGCCAAGCGCGTGCACGCCATCCAGGAGCAGATCGAGGCGATCAAGGCGAACAACGTCAACCTCCGCGAACTGGAGGCCAAGAAAGACCGCGCCTTCGCGGTCTGGAAAAAGAAGCTGCAGGTCAGCGGAAACACCGAACGCGACATCGCGGACGCCGGCCGACGGCAGACCACTCTTGTCGACCTGCGCGCCGAGGAGGAGCGAAGACCGCACCGGATCACCGACGAGGAACACCGTGAATACCTGGGCAAGGTCCTCGCCGCGATCGACGGTCCTGACCAGCCCGAGGACATGCCACGCGTGCGGACGGCCTTCCGAAGGGAACTCGACCAGCGCCGCCGCGAGGCCGATGCCGAGCGCAGCCGGGCCGAAGCGAAGATCAAGACAGCGATCGACCGGTTCATCCAACAGTGGCCCGACACCGCACCCGACACGACCGGCGAGGTCGATCGCTGCGGGCAGGATTACGTCGCCCTCTACCAGGACATCATCCAACGCCGCCTCCATGAAGCGATGGAGAAGTTCAAGCACATCATCAGCGAGGACATGGTGCCCTCCATCGCGGTGCTGCAACGAGCGATCGAAACCTCCACCGGCCAGATCAAAGACCGCATCGCCATGGTCAACGACGCGCTCAATCGGGTGCAGTTCAACCCCGGCACCTTCCTCCAGATCGCCTACAAGGCGTCCCTGTCCGACGACGTGAAGACCTTCCGGGCACAGGTCGACGATCTGCTGCGCAACGCGTCGGCCAGCCGCCGCGGAAACCGCGAGTCATTGGCCCAGTTCCAGCGCGTGCAACGCCTGATGGCAACGTTCATCGCCGACACCACGGAGGCCAAACGCTGGCGCGCCAATGTGCTGGACGTGCGCAACGGATTCTCCTTCTACGCCCGCGAAATCGACCACGAGGGCGTCACCCGCGCTACCCACAGCAACACCGCCGTCAACTCCGGCGGTGAACAGGAAAAGTTCGTCGCGTTCTGCCTGGCCGCCGCGCTCAGCTACAACCTCGCCGACACCGACTCCGGCGGCATGCCACGATTCGCGCCGCTCATGCTCGACGAGGCCTTCAGCAAATCCGACGAGGAGTACGCCGCGCAGGCACTGTCGGTCTTCGACGAGTTCGGCTTCCAACTACTCATCGCCGCACCCATCCGGATGTCCGGCATCGTCGAGCCGTTCATCGGCCAGGCGATCCTGGTCGAGAAACGCATCACCGCTGACGGGGCCCACTCCAACGCGGCCAGCGCCACGTTCGGAGAGATCGCCGCCCGCCGATCAGCCGAAATCGACGGAGCCTCCGGTGCGCACACCTGACGAGATCGCCGCCCTCCTACGCCAGCGTTTCGACCGCGACTTCCCCACCTGGGCCCGGGACGGCGGCACCTGGCCCATGCGCTTGGGCCTGTTCCCACCCACCGTGCCGCAACGATCCGCCGATCCGATCGCCTGCCACACCTGGGCCGACCAATGGCGCGCGTACCCAGGCCCGGGACGCATCGAAACCGGCATCCTCCGCTTCTCGACCGGCAGCCACGAGATGCCCAAGCGCATCGTGTTCGACACCCCGCACCAGGTAGCCGCCAGCAGCAGCGACACCCACACGCGGTGGCAGACCTGCGCCGCGCGGCTGACCGAGCTGCAGCGATCCTTCCCCAAGGCAACCTTCACCGGAGTCATCAGACGCATCACCGACCTGCCCGAAGCCGACTACGCTTGCCTCACCGCAGCCGTCACCTGGCTCAACACCAACCCCACTTCCGGCATGCTCATTCGGCAGCTACCCATCGAAGGTATGGACACCAAATGGCTCGCCCGGCACGCGCACCTCGTCTTGGCCCTGCGCGGTGACGAGACGGCGCCTCACATTGACAATAGCGGCGACGAACCGATCCTGACGATGTCCCGGCGTCGCGAGATCCACCGCCGGCTCGGACTGCGCACCCCACCAGAACTCATCCAGATCACCGTACCCTGCCCGACGCTGCGAAAGCAGATCGGCGGGATGCGCCACCTCGCGGCCAGCATCGACGACCTCAACGCGTGGCCCGAGCAGCCCGATGTGGTAATCATCATAGAAAACAAGGAAACCGCCTACGCTCTCACCACCAATCATCCCGGCATGATCGTGTTACACGGCGAAGGGTTCGACGTCGCCGGCTATGCGAGGCTCACCTGGGTCCACACCGCAACCAAGGTCGTCTACTGGGGCGACGTCGACCTCGCCGGACTCCACGCCCTCGACGACCTCCGCGCATACGGCCTACAGGTCCATAGCATCCTCACGGATCTACCAACCTTGAACACATACCGGCACCTCGCCGTCGAAGGCGCAGCCCCCTACCGTAAGAACATCGGCCACCTCACCGGTCCGGAACGAGAACTTTACGACCACCTCTATACACATGCCAAGGCAACTGGACACGGGCTTCTACTCGAACAGGAACGCATTCCATGGGCACACGCACGCAGCGCCCTGATGGCCGCTACCCGGCAGAGCGACGGAGGTTGCTGAGAGCCTGGTTGACCGTTGATGCGGGACGTCTTTCAAATCCGTGGAGGTTCGGGGCTGGACGAGCTTGGGGCGCCCCGCCGCGTCAGGTCGAGAAAGGCGTACCGATCCGGAGCGGGGTCACCACACGCGTGGCCTGCTACGTCGTTCCGACGTCCTGCTGGTCAACTGGCCGCCACGGCCGAGCGGTGTGCCGGGGCGCGACCAGTACCTGGGTGAAACGGGGATTCCTCGACCGCTCCTCCCGCCCATGAACCTCGCCACGGCTGCTGCGGGGCAGGACCGAGCGGCGGATGGACACCGTTACGGTCGCTGGCCTGAGTGACACTGTCCTGGCTGCGGCTCATCGCTGGCACGCACCCTTCTTCGGGCCATGCTTGTGTTACGGCAGGGCAGGTGGCGCGCGCTGCCGTGCTGCCCTCGGCTACCCCAGGTCGTCGCACCTGCGCTAGTGGCAGGTTGAGCACGGAGTTGGCGCTACAGTCATGCCGAAGGCTACGGGGAGGGAGTACGTGTCGGACTTCGCGTTGCAGAGGCGGGCTCGCGAGGATGGTGCTGCGGTCGGCGAGGAGGCGAGCGGTCTGTTGACGTCCGCCGCGTCGGCTGGCGGTGCTGCTGGGGCCTCTGGTGTGGGGCTGCAGAACCGGGTGTTTGGGTGGGTTGCTGCCGCGATGGTGGCGGAGCAGCCGCTGCTGTGCGAGAACCTCGTCGCGGGCACGGTGGTGCGGGTGGGTGCGCAGACTGGGTTCGCCGTTGATGATGTGGCGGCGCACACCGACGCTGGCAATTACGCGTTGTTCCAGGTGAAGGCCGGGATGTCGCTGGGGACGGCTGAGGGCAGCCCTCTTGGTAAGGCACTCGGGCAGGCTGTCGAGCAGTACCTGAATGGCCGTCTCCGTAGCGCGGACGGCACCGAACGCAGAGTCGACCCGCTATGTGATGCCCTTGTGCTGTGCACCGACAGCGCTGCTCCGGCAATCGTCAAAGTCCACTTGGCGAGGGCGCTCGCGCGGGCGGGATCGATGCCGCCCGGAACGCCCCTCGAAGAGGACCTGACGGCACCGCAGGCCAGGGCGTTGAGCGTCGTGCTCGGGCATGTGCGGAGGCTATGGGTGGCCTGCGGGCATGCCGTACCGGACGATGAGCAGCTGCGCGGTTTCGTGCGTGTGCTTCGCGTCGTCACGGTCGATGCGAACGATGGCGGGGTGGACCATTCCGCAGCGGTCGCTCGCCTGTCGAGGGTGCTTCCGGTCGCGGGCGATGCTCGTGCCGCGTGGCTGGTGCTTGTTGAGGAAGGGCAGGCTGCGTCGGTCGGGCGTGAGTGGCGGGATCGGGCGGCGATCGGCGTCGCGCTGTCGCGATGCGGCGTTCAGGTTTCGCCGTCGGTCAGGTACGCCGGAGACATTGCGAACCTGTGTGACCTGTCGGCGGCGAATCTGCGGGCGCTTCAGTCCGAGGCTGTCCTGCCCGTGCCCGGTGGCCTGTACATCAGCCGGGGTGTGAGTGCACGGCTCGCGGCGGGCGCTGGCGACGGGAACGTGCTCGTCGTCGGTGACGCCGGCGCGGGTAAGTCCGCCGTCCTGCAGGAGTTCGCCACCGGACGGTCCGAGTCGCAGGACGTCGTCGTACTGCGCGCGGCGGACGTCGCGGGTGCGAACCGTGTCCAGCTTGGTGCGCCGCTGCCGGCGGTCCTGCGGGCATGGACTGGTCAGCCGGCTGTTTTCATCATCGACGGCGTCGATGCGCTGCGTGGACGGGAGGACCGCGAGGTCCTCAGCGGTGTCGTGGCCGGCCTTCGGGGCTCCCGCTGGCAGGTCGTGGCGACAGCCCGGACCTTCGACGCGCGGAACAATCCGCAGCTTCAACAGGCTTTCACCGGCCTGCCAGTGTCGGATGACCCCGCGCAGGTAGACGACCAGCTCGGCGCCGTCCGGCACCTGCTGGTTGGCGAGCTCACCGACGGCGAGCTCGACGCCGCCGTGGCACCGCCGCTCGCGCTTGCATCGCTGCTGGCCGAAGCGCCTTCCGAACTACGCGGGCTGCTGCGTAATCCGTTCAATCTGCGGCTTGCCGCGCAGCTGGCCTCCGATCTGTCTGACAGCCAGCACCGCGAGCTGCTCGCGGTCCACAGCCGCGTCGGCCTCTTGGGTGCCTACTGGCGTAGGAGGATCCGCAACCACCAGGACAGCACAGCCCGCGAGGCCCTGCTGGCGCGCTTGTGTCGCGAGATGGTGTCGAAGCGGAACCTGCGGGTGGTCGAGGCCGAACCGACCGTCACCGCCGCCGACAGCCCGGCGGTGCAGGCGCTACTCAGCGAGAACGTCCTCTCCGGCGACGGCGGGCTGTTCCCCACCGCGCGCCGGGTCCTGTCGTTCTCCCACAACATCCTGTTCGACTATGCCGCTGCCCAGTACATGCTGCTCGACCCCGACGACCCGAGGCGTCTCCTCGACACCCTGGATGCGGACCCGTCGCTACCGCTCGTCGCGCGACCCAGCTTCGATATCCTCGTTGACCTGCTATGGGAGCAGCGCGAGTCCGGGGCGTTCTGGCCGCTGTGTCTCGACCTCGCCGGGTCACGGCATGTGCTCGCCTCACTTGCTTTCGCTGCGCGACTGCTGAGCCTGATTAGTGCAAACGCCGATCTTCAGCCGCTCGAACCCACACCAGACCGAGGGGATCGACTCGATGGACTACGGTCCGCGCAGAGGTTCGTCCACTATCTCGACGGTGCGCTACGCACTCCCGCCGTACTAGCCGATCCGACACCAGCACTAGCGCCACTTGCTGTACTCGCCCGCCGGCTCGCAGACAACACACGCGAGTCGTACGCGGATGCCGCCCTGGCCGCAGACCTGCTCGTCGGGTTGCAGCAGCGCGCACCACTGAACGCAAGTGAGCGTGGCGCTGATGACCGTGGCCATGCAGTCGCGGCGCTGCTCGACGGGTGCCGCACCGATCCGCAGCGAATGGAACGGCTGGCCGAAGTCGCGGCCCGCCAGATCCCTCACGCGGTCGGCGTGAGCGTCGCAGCCCGCGGCGCAGTGGACCGGCTGCTTGGCGATGACGATGCGCTTCGACAGTGGGGCGGGACGGTTCTGATATGGCTGGCAGACGCTGTCGTTGCGACCGTCCCTCACGACCCCGATCTGGCCACGCGCATGGCAACTGCGGTCCTGACGTTCCATGAGACACGCGACGAGCAAGTCAACTTCGGCGGCGGCCCGTTGCTCCCGCTCGCCGAGTCACGTCGACAGCAAGCCGAACACAGTGTGTATCGGCTCTGCCAGTCCTTCGAGCAGCTGTGCGACGCCGACCTGCGGGTCGCAGCCGAGATCTTCTGCATCCTCGCCGACGACGAGGCGACACAGTCGGGGAGCGACCAGTGGCCAGTGTCAGCGCTAAGCGTAACCGGCTGGTTGCAGTACGGCCACGGTCTTTCGATGACCGCACACCGTGCTGGAGAAACGGCCGCTGCCGCCCTGTCCGCCGCGCTTACACGCGCCGACCCAGTCGACGTGCAGCCGGTAGTCGCCGTGCTCGTCGAGGGACTGCACAACGCAGCCGCGTGGGCGGCGCTGATGACACCGGCTGGCGATGCGATCGCCTTGGGCCGTGTTCTGCTACCAGCCTTGGAGTCTGGCGCGCTGTTGGGGCACCCTCAGACGCACCACCCTGCAGCGGGTCTCCTCGCCGCACTCGCTGAGCACGAGCCCATCCTGGCGGGCAGGCTGGAAGCTGCAGTGCTTCATGCACACGTGCTCATTGATGCGAATGGTGGTTCGCAGCGGACGAAAGACGCACTCACCGGATGCTTGCGCGCGGACGCGATCACGTCGCCTGCCCTGAAGGCCAGACTAGACGAACTCGGACCAGACGGCCCTCCAAAGCCCATACCACAGATGCCTATAACGTCGATGTGGGAACCCCGGACATCGATCGACAGGCTGCGCGACCAAGGCATCGAACTGCAACCACCGATCGAAGCTGCTGCCCTAGCACTCAGCGAAGAACTTGCGATAACCGCCAACGGCGCGGACACCAGACCCGAAGCCCAGCGTCAGCTGCCCACACTGTTCACCAAAGCAGACAGAGCCTTTTCAGCCAGCAAACCCATGCCCCCGAGCTTGGACCTGTTGCTCGTCCGAGCAGCCGAAGCCCTGGCCTACGATCAGCGCGTTCTGCCCGGCACCCCGCTCGGGGACCGGATCCTCAACGTGCTCATGACGGCAGCAAACAGCCCAAACGCCGGGACGCTCTCTTCGGCGCCGACCGCGTGGAACCCGGACATGCGCGATACCGCGATCGGAGGCCTCGCAACGCTGCTCAGCCGGGACGTGTGGCGCGACAGCAACGCCGGACCACAGATAGCCGACTCGGTGTCAGTGGCCATGCGCGACGCAAACCCTCTCCTACGCATGCAGGCGGCCCGAGCCGCCGCAGCCGCACGCGCTGGCCTCAGCGCATCCGACCGCGCCACAGCGATCGGCGAGCTCGTACTCGCCGAGGAAAACGCGGCCGTGCGGACAGTGCTACTCAACGAACTGAGAAGGGACGTCGCCAACGTCCCGCACATCGTCGACGACATCCTCGAACGCCTTCTTCGAGTGCATGACGATACGGAGGTCGAACCCGACGAGGATCCTGAACGCGTCATCCTCGACCTGCTCACCTACCTGGCGCTCATTCCGAAGACACCGTTCGCATCGCGGGCCGTCGAACAATGGTGCCGCAACGCCCCCGCCCACGCGGCTATCGCCGAAACACTCGCACAGTACATGCGCGACTACCTCGCTCCACCCAGCCGCCCCGGACAGCGGGCCGCGTTCCGGTTGTTGGGCGTGGCAGCGGACGCATCGCTCGCGCGCTGGACCCGCAACCCCAACGAGCACGCAGTAGGTGCAGGCCGGTCAGAGGGACAGCGCGCCGAGCTCCACGGCGCGGGGAAGGTCGCCCACGGGATCGCGCAGCAGATCTACTTCGCGAGCGGCGCCTTCGACGAGAAGCGGGACAGGAAACAGTCCAAACCACCCGATCTCGCAAAATTCGCGGACCTCGCATTCCCAATCCTGGAAACATGCGCGGAACTAGGTGATCCACAGTGCGTGCACCCGGCCGTCCAGACCATGGTCTTCCTCGCGCCGCTGAACGAGGAACGTGCCCTAAAAGCGATCGCCAAAGCAGTCCCCACGATCGGCCCATACGCCGGTGACCCCACCGCTGGAGACGATGTCATTCCCTATTTGGAGCGGCTCCTCACCGAGCAGCGCACGCTCGTACTGTTTAGCGCAGACGGCGTTGCAGCATTCCGGCACCTCCTGGCCACATTCGCCGCCGCAGGCAACCAACGAGCGCTCACCCTCGCGTACACCTTCGCCGACGTGTTCCGATAGCTTTATAGTTTTCGGCCTCCCGTCTTGGTACACACCCCGCCACCGCTATGAGACCCGCGGCCAGATCGCTGATGTCCAACTGCCTGCCCACAACCCAGGGCTAGATCAAGGTCACGTTGGGTAGTGGTTTGGTTGCTTTGGTGGCGAGTAGTGGTAGTGCTCTGGTGCGGTCTCGGCAGATCGCTTCGGTGGCGCTTTTGATGGTGTGGTGTCCGTTGAGGCGGAGTAGTGCCGCGGCGAGGTTTCTGAGTGTTGCCATGACTTGTGGTCCGCTTCCGGTGTGTGCTTGGTGCGCGTCTTCGCGCCAGGTCGTGTCGCGTACGTGGTGGGATTTGTTCTCTATTCCCCAGTGATCTCGGACGTAGTCGTGCAGGTCGCAGGCTTGGGCGTGTTCGGGTGTGGCACTGGTGATGATCCAGGCGTAGTCTTTGCTGAGGCGTTGTCCGTGAAGGTCGAAGACCTCTCGGCGGATACAGGCTGTTTGACGGGCGTGTGGGAAGTCGATTCCTTCGGCGTCGGTGATCCATGTCGACCAGTGGTTGATCCGCCCGTGTCCTCGTTCTTTCACCAGGTGACCTGGTGGTGTTCTGATCAACGGGGCCACTTTGTCGAATACTGCTTGGCGCAACGTGGGCTGGTTTCCCTTGCATGTTGCGACGTAGTCGAACCGGCGTTGCCCGGCGAGGTATTCGGCGGTGTCTCGTTGGGTGTGGGCGGCGTCCATCGTGACGACGACCCGGACCCCGTCGGGCGCGGACACACTGTCTAGCAGTGCGGTGACCTGGGTGATCTCGTTCGTGTCGGCCGGAACGTGTACCTGCGCGAGGGTGACGCCCTGCCGGTGGACCATCGCGGAGAACAACGTGAACCGGTCGTTCTGGTCGGTCCACGCGCCACGGAGCACCTTGCCGTCGATCGCGATCCGAACCAGGCCATCGGAGTCACGGCTGACCCGCTGTTGTAACCATGCCCCGACCGCCAGGTCCAGCGCGGCGGCATCGATATTCGTCAGTACCCGACGGATAGTGTCCTTGCTCGGCACCCGGAACATTCCCCGAGACGAACACCACCTGCCACCCAACTTCGGCAGTAACGACTGAGGCAGGTCGGCGACCTGACCAGTGATCTCCTGAAAATTCTTCGCGCCAGCCAACACCGCGACCAGCGCAGCGGCCAGAACGAACACCAACCCATAAATCCTTCCCCGCGGACTACGCCGATCCGCAACTTCACCCAACATGTTCAACAGGCTCGTGACATCGAATTCATCACCACCCGCGCCGGGTGATCGACACGACGAATCATGGCTGTGAGATACTGACACCGGATGACCTTCTGTCCAGGAATAGGTTATGTCGCAATTTCCATATTCCCAGACGGAAGGTCATCCTCAAACCCCACCCCCGACACACCCACCCGCAGTCACCGAACGTGAAGGCCAACTACTCTAAGCGACCGTGATCTCGCCCTG
>DASUJK010000360.1:0-4871 GCA_036279295.1 Pseudonocardiaceae bacterium
TGGCTGCTACCACGTTCCTGGCGGAGCTGGAACACCAGGCGAACCGCGCGCTCACGCAACTCGTCCGGGTACTTCTTCGGTGCGGGCATGGTCTCATTCTCCCATAGCTTGGGAGCCTCCACCTCACCCGGTGCGGTTCAACGCGAGCAGCTGGGTCTCCAACGAGTCGGCGGCGGCCCCTGCCATGTCAAGGTGCTGGATCGCCATGATGATCAGGTCGCCGTTCGACTGGTCCACGGAGCGGCCGCAGTCCTGGCCGCTGGTCCGCACTTCTTTGATGAACGTCTGCCAGAGCGCCTGCACCGGTGGATCGGGGGCCTGGAAGTAGTCGGCGGCGTCCCGACCGATCTGGTCGATCTTCGCGCAGAACGGGCGCACGGCGGCACCGTTGATCTCGCCGTGGCCGTTCTCCAGCATGGTGACGAATCGTTTGGTGGTCGTCGCGTACCGCTGGAGGATGTCCAGGCCGCCGTGAGTTTCCCACGCACCGAGTTGGAACGCTCTGACCTGTGTGGACACCGGTAGGTCGACCACCGCCGCTGACGTGTCGTTCGGTCCCACCGCACGCTGCTGCTGGATGTTGATCAGCTCGGCCGTCGCGGCGGCGCACACCACGGCAGCACACAACCCGGCGACACCGAAGCGACGAGCGACCAGACCAGCGCGTCCGTTCCCGGCCGACCGCCTGCGGACCGAGGGCCGGTCCGTGTGGTGCCATGCCCGCCGGACCACCGACACGGTCACCGTCGCGCCGACGGCGATGATCACCGCCAGCGCCAGCGCGGGACCCACCATGATGGCGAACATCGACCAGGTGGCGCCTGGATGCCAGACACAGGAGTAGCCGAGCGTGTCCAGTGCTGGCACGCACCCGTCGGACGCGGCCAGCGCGAACATCCCACCGAAGCCCACCAGCGCGGCCACCTGGGCCGCGATCAGTGCGGTGAGCAGGCGGTGCCGGCCGGACAGCACGTTGGCCACGATGGCGGCCACCGCCATGGCCACCAACCATGCCACGAACACAAGCCGGAAATAGCGGCTGATGAAGGGATCCAAGGGCTCGCCCACGGCCGGTTGCCGGGCATGCAGGTAGGCCATGGCGCCGGCCATGGCGGCCCAACCGCAGGCTCCACCGAGGACTCCGACGAGCACCACACGGCGCAGCGACGGCGCCACCTCGGCGGCAGCAGGTGCCAGCCAGGCCAACAGTGACGCCACCGACAGCGCCGCGATGGCGGCGAACACAAGTGGTTGACCGGACAGGAGTGCCTCGGGTTGGAACGGGTAGCCGTCCACCAACGACGTGCCGTTGGTCTCCCACCACAACAACCACGCCGACAACGCCAGGCATGCGGCCGCCAAGTTCAACAGCATGACCGAGCGGAACGCTCGTCCCTGCCATGCGGTGGCCACAGGTGCGCGCATGCGGTGGTCCACCAGGTCAACATGGCACCGGCCAGCACGGGCAGCAGGAGCAGTTCGGGCCGGCCGGGCAGCCACTGATGCGTCGCGACTTCGCTGGTCAGCAACTCGGCGGCGGCCATCCCCGCGCCCAGCCACAGACCGGCGAGCGCGCCGGAGCGCACCGGTCGTGTGGCGACCATGGCGTGCATCACGGCCCGCCACAGGGTGACCCCGACCACGGCGGTGACCAGCGCTGCCGTGGCCAACGCGACCGCTTCGGCCACCCACTGCCCGTCCAGCCGGTACTGCGACAGGCCGGCCCACGACTGGCTGCTGATCAGCGTGGCCGCGGCCCCGACCAGGAACATGGGCAGCATCGGCACGCCGAACAACACCGCGGGATCGGTGAGGGACTTGCGGCGGAGGTCCCAACTGGGATGGAGGTGCCACAGCCCGACGAACGAGCCGGACGCCCGACGCAGCGGACCGCCGGCCGGCCTGAGGTTCGCGACTGCCCAGCCGTGCGGGTCCGCGCCCGAGCCCACTGCCGTCCGATCGGCGTAGATCTCCCTGCTGCGCAGCACATCCGCACGGGCGAGATGGATCAGCGCGACCAGGAACACGGTGCACACGAAGTTGCGGACGACCCCCGGTGCCTGGATGGGCCAGTCGACCAGCCGGTGGCCGGTGACGATCTCGGTGATGTTCCACGCCAGGTAGGGCAGCAGTATCGAGGCGATGAACGTCCGCCACACGGCGACCGTGATGTAGGTGATGGTGACGTCGCCGTTGCGGATGTGGGCCAGTTCGTGCAGCAACACCGCCTCGAAGTGGCCCGGATCGGTCCGGTGGCGTGCGAGCAGTCCGCCGTGCAGGCACACCGTTGGCCGCCGATTCCGGCCGAACACGACAGCGCTGGCCGACATCTCGGCTCGATCGACCACGACCCGTGGCGTGCGGGCCAGTCCGATCTTCGCGGCCGCGCCGTTCACCGTGCGCTGGATCTCACCGTCGTGATCGGTCGTCCACAGTGGAACAACTCTCCGTCGCCGTGCCTTCCAGGCCGGCAGTCCTCGGAACAACACGCCCGCCAGGACCAGCACCAGCACGGGCCAGGCGACGGTCAGCCACCACGGTGGCGGCGCCTCGTACCGCGTGATGCAGGTGTCCATCGCGTTGATCTGTGCCACGGCGTGCGTGAACGTCACCACGTCGTTGTCGTGGAACGGATCTGCCCCGGCGGCAAGCAGGCAACCATTGCCGTCCCCGTCGTTCGCACCGGAGAATCCGACTACGACATCCAGCATCATGGTGGCGCTGCTGATCAACAACAGCACCACCAGCAGCGCGAACCGCACAGTCGTGCCCGGCCCCACCGCCCGCTCGTCCACCTGTCGCCGAGGCGGCGACACCGTCGTCATCGCGCTAGGTCCGGGCAGGAGGCACGCCATCCGCGGGGCCGGCCGGATCGTTCGCGCCCAGCGTGAGTCGCGCCACCACCGCGTCGGCGATCATCAGCGCCCGTTTCTCGCCGAGGCCACGATCCGCGGCGACCCGCAGAATCTCCCGGTGCACGACTGCCAGTTGGTCCGAGGACAGGGCAGGCACAACCACCGGTGTCGTTCGCCCGCGGATTCTGCCCAGTACGGACTTCGCGCCCGTGACCGCGCCATCAGCGGCGGCACCGCCCAATCGGCGTGCTGCCTGGTCCACCGCCAACCACACCACCGGTGTCACCAGCGCCGTGGCCTCGTCGAAACCGAATCCCAGCGGCTCACGCCGCCCACCCTGACGGCTCAGGCGGCGTACCGCTGTGGCATCGCCGAACTGGGCCAGCCCGTCCACGAGCGGCAGTTCCTCCGGCGCGATCTCGCCGACCACAACACGAACGACGTCGCGCACCGCAATGTTGCTCATAGCGTCCCCATGGCTGCATATTACGCTCCGCCACGGCTCAATTACCAAGCGGCTGCCACCCTGGTCGGAGAGCGACGACCGAGGCAATAGGCGAATGGGGTTCCTGGCCACGGCCGGTGCGAGAAGTCGTGCGAATACGCAGTGAGCGTGACTACACGGTGAGCGCGACGCTACGCGGGTTGCCACAGTTCGATGCGGTTGCCATCGGGGGCGTCGAGGCCGAGGCGGTCCCGATACCAGGCACCAAGCGCCGCCGGCTCCGAAGCGCGGATGAAGTAGCCACCGATTCCGAGCGCGCGTTCCATGCCGCCGATCCTGCCAGAACGCCGGCCAGGGCACCCGAAGAATGCGTAGAATTACATCAGTCCATTATGGATTTTGTCCATGACGGACAGTGCTTGAACCATCACCGCCCATTTCTGAGGGCCGATGGTCCCTGACAATGGGGCAGAGGTCCCTGGCATCGTGAGAGATTCTTGGGTTTACTTGTTCTGGTAATGGCTGATGCACGTCTGGGGGGGACGATGGTGATTGGCAAGTTCTTGTTGCCACTCTTGGGGTGCGTCTGTCTCGTTGCCTGCTCGACAACCGTGTCCACCAGCGGACCGTCGGCCGATGCGCCGTCCACGACCGCAGCCCGACGGGTGCCCTTCGCGTCCTATGTCGACGTGACGTCACCGCATCCGGATCTGGCCGCGACCCGCGCGGCCACCGGCCAGGGCTGGTACATCCTGTCCTTCGTGCTCGCCGACCACGGGAAGTGCGCACCGTCGTGGGGCGGCATCCGCGCGGTGGGGGATTCGAAACTGGTCAAGCAGGTCCGCGACCTGCGTGCGGCGGGCGGCACGGTGAGTGTCGCGTCCGGGGGAGCGCTGGGCGCCTACCTGGAGAACACCTGCACCGACGCGACGAGCCTGGCCGCGGCCTACTCGACAGCGTTGGACGCGGTCGGCAGCGACCGGCTGGACGTGGACATCGAGCAGATCGTGCAGGGTGACGTCGTCGCCGACGCACTCACGCTGCTCCTCCGGCAACGCACCGTCCACCTCACGGTCACGGTCGGTGTGCTCAGTGCCACCGATGGCATCGACCCGAGGACGTTGCCGCTGCTGCACACGCTGGTCGACAACGGCACGCCGTTCACGCTCAACGCGATGGTCTTCAACATCGGTGTCCGCGACACGTGGCAGGCCACCCTGCTCAGTTCCGCCGACACCGTCGCAGGCCAGTTCGCGAAGCTACTCGACACCGACCGGGGTGAGACCGACCGCAGGCTCGCGCTGACCCTGATGGTCGGCCGCGACGACCTCGGCGCGGTGACCACGCTCGCCGACGCGGCCGTGGTCCGGGACTACGCCGTCGCGCACGGTTTCGCGGCGCTCGCCATCTGGTCGATGCCGAGGGACAACGGCGGATGCCGGCCGGACGTACTGGCCGAGCACTGCAGTGGGGTCGCGCAGCGGCCGTTCGAATACACCGACGTGCTGTCCGGCTCGGGGACCTGACAGCGCACCGGATCTGGAGGGGGACGACCATGGCGGACTTCGAGC
>DASUJK010000361.1:0-14125 GCA_036279295.1 Pseudonocardiaceae bacterium
TGATCTATGATCGGTGCTGCCTGTTCGTAGGCATGGACCACCCACCGGTCTCGATACCGGCTTGTCCACTGTGGTCTCCGGTTGAGCCCCTCGGGCGGTGGTCAGATCAGACTGCGTGGTGCCCTGGCGGTCGGTAAACCGCAGCATGCATGGCTTCCCAAGCATGTTGCCAAGGCCACGGTGTGGGCAGGTGCAGGGTAAGCCGGCGAGCGGAACGGGCCAGCCGCGCGGGCACGTTGATCAGGTGGGCACGGATGGTCGCAGTGGTCGCACGGGCGTGACACGTGCCGGCAAGCACGCCGACAGCGCGGGTGAGGTTATGCGCGATAGCCCACAGCACCGCCCAGGCGGCGTTGGCGGCAAACGACCCGGAGGGTAGATGGGCCAGCGCGCTGGCGGCGGCGTCGGCGATGACCTGCTCGACAATCGCGTGATCGCGATGCTGGCCCTCGGCCTGCAGCATCTCGAAGGGACTGGTGACGAACACGGCGTGGTGACGCCACAGGTCAAACAGCCCGTCCTGCCCGGTCGGGTTGAGGCGCTTGACCCGCCGCACGATCAACCGGCCGGCCACCTGCTCGGCCTGGGGCCGGGACGTGAACGCGGTATAAGCACTCTGGGCGACCTCGGCGTCGGAGACCAATTCACCAGTTTCGGTGTCCACAAAGGCATGCGGGTAGTGGACCGGCCGCCACCCGTCATCGGGAATCGCGCCGATCGCGGCGTTCACGCTGGGGTTGGAGCCGGTGGTCAGCGACACGTCCGCGCCATAGCGGGCCGCGGTCGCGGCCACCTCGGCGGTGTAGAACTTGGAGTCCGCGCGCACCACTACCTGGGCGGTGGGCGCGATCACCCGCACGGTGCGCAACGCTTCGGCCAGAAACCGGGCTGCCCCGCGCACATCGGCCGCTTTGCCCTTGCGTAGCCGGATCGCCACCATCACCGGTCGGGAGATTGGGGTCGAGGCGGTCGCGATCAACGGATGCAGCGTCTTTTTGCCCTTCAACCGGCCCACCGCCGCGCCCTGCTTGGCGTAGCCATAGACCTGACGGTGGGTGGAATCCACGTCCACGAACACCACCTCCTGCGCGCCGGGTAACAACGGGACACGCTGGGCCAGGGCGATCAATGCCTGCCGCAACACCGCATTCAGTTGCTGCACATGCCCATGGGTGAACCCCCGCAGGAACGTGCCCAGCGTCGAGGGAGCACGGATCCCACTGAACACGACCGGGTTACCCGCGTGCCGCAGTCGGTCCACATCCTCGATCGAGTCCGCCCCCGCGATCATCCCGGCCAGCAGTGACATCACCTTCGCCGCCGGATTCGCTCCGGCACTGTTGACCGCATCGGTGATGGCCACGTGCTCGGCGACCAACTCGGGCAGGCCGACCTGCTCGGCCAACGCCACCACCGGCACCAACCCCGCATCCGCGATCAGATTCGGGTCATCGAACACGACATCCACAGCGGCATGAGATGATTGCATCTCGCGGGTGCTCCCTACACTTGGGCGATCGGTCCCTCAGCAAGATCGATCATCCCATGTCAGGCGGCACCCGCGTCCTCATCTCCCAGATTTCTCGGTCTGTCACTCAAACCGCATCGGTGGATCCGGGCTGAGGCAGCACCGATGGCAGAAGCTCAGGATGGCGATACGGTTTCACAGTTGGCGGCGACTGTTCGGGCGTGTCATGTCCGGCTTCGGCGGGCAGGCAGCTGCTATCGGAGCACTAACCGGTACCGTCTCGACACTGGTCGCACTGGCAGCATTCTTGGTGGGCAGATAAGTAGCAGCCCTGGCCCGGTCACCGAGTTACAGCCAGGTATTGGTCAAATCAATGACAAGCCTGCGGTCCGATCAGCGGAAGCCTAGAGTGCACACACCAGTGTGATCACGAGGACGAGGCAATGACGATCTTCATCAACTACCGCACGACCGACGAGCTCGGTGCCGCGGTGCTGATCAAGAGGGAGCTTTCCCGGCGATTCGGCGACGACAACGTCTTCATCGCGATCGACACGATCCCTCCGGGCAACGATTTCGAGCGAGAACTCCTGCGCAGGGTGCGAAGCGCCGACGTGTTGTTGGTGGTCGTCGGGACAAGGTGGCTGACCGCACTCGGCCCTGGTGGGCGGGCCATCGACCAGGATGACGACTGGGTGCGAAGGGAGATCGCGGAAGCTCTCCGCTGCGGCGTCCAGGTGGTACCGATCCTCGTCGATGGCGCCGCGCGACTGACGAACGCCGAGTTGCCGGTCGACATCGCCCAGCTGGCCAGGCTCCAGTACTTGCGCTTTCGTCACGAAGACTGCGAGTCCGACCTGACCCGGATCGCCGACCAACTCACCACGCACGTCCCAACGCTTCGGCGAGCCGAACCGACAGACTCTTCTACCATCCGGATGTCTGCCCACGTGGACGGCGACGGCGACGTCTATCAGGCAGGCAGGGACCAGATCATCCACCACAGGGGTGAATAGGCGTGACCGGCGAGCCGGCACCATCCGCGGACAAGCGCCAGGACGGGTCGCCCCAGCACATGGATGTTCACGTCTCCGGCGGCGGTGACGCGTACGCAGCGGGCCGGGATCAACACTTCCACTACGAGTCCGGGGTTCGCCGCACGAAGTCTGGCGACGGTGCCGGCGCGAAGTGCCCCTATCCAGGTCTGGCACCGTTCAGCACGCAGTTTTCGGACTGGTTCTACGGCCGCGATGAGGTCGTCGCGACCGTCTGCCAACGGCTGGACACCCGGCTCCAGGACGGTGGCCCACTGGTGGTGATCGGCCCGTCCGGCGTCGGGAAGTCCTCGCTGCTGGCGGCTGGCGTGCTGCCGGCCATCGCGGCTGGCTCGCTGCCGGCCGCGGGTTCGAAGGACTGGCCCCAGTTGACGATGACGCCGACGGCCGCTCCGGCGGCTGCCCTGGCGAGGACGCTCGGACTCGGCGGTGACGAGAACCTGCTCAGGCTCTGGCGGTCCCAGCCGGAGCGGTGTGTCGACGACGTCCGCAGGCTCGCCGATGGCAACAACGGCACGTCCGCCGACAGCGGACCCGCGGGCCTGGTCATGATCGTCGACCAGTTCGAGGAACTGTTCACCCTGTGCGAGAACGAGATCGAACGACAGTGGTTCGTCGACGTGCTCGATCGGCTCGCCAGGCCACCGGAACACAACGCGGCGGTGGTGTTGGGACTGCGGGCCGACTACTACGCGCCCTGCATGGCCCACGACCAGCTCCGCGCGGCATTGCGCACCGATCCGGTGCTGCTGGAGCCGATGACCGAGGACGAGATCAAGCAAGTGATCCGCTTTCCGGCCCGTGATGTCGGACTGGAGGTGGAAACCGGCCTGGTCGACGTGCTGCTGGCTGATCTCGGCGGCCCAGGAGGTGGCCTCGGCGCCGGACATCGGGCGGCGGGGCTTCCCTTGCTGGCGCACGCGTTGCGAGCCACGTGGCAGCAGCGTGACGGTCATCTCCTGACCATCGACGCCTACCACCTGACCGGCAGGATCCAGGGCGCCATCGCCAGAACGGCGGAGCGCCTGTTCGAATCACTGACACCGGACGGCCGTGACCTGGCGCGCACCGTGTTTCTGCGACTGGTCGTCGTTGGCCTCGACGCGGACGACGTTCGTCGTCACGTACGCCATCACGACCTGGTCCACGATCTGCCGGACCCGACGCTGGCCGCGAACGTGGTGGACGCATTCACGCAAGGCAGGCTGCTGACGAAGGAACGGGACACCGTCACCATCGCCCACGAAGCGATGATCACGGCTTGGCCACGGCTGCACGACTGGATCGGGCACGACCGGTCCGGCAATCTGATCCACCAGGACATCGAGGACGCCGCCGCACTGTGGGACCGGAGCGAGCGGGACACGACGCTGCTGTACAGCGAAAGCCGCCTGGCCGACGCCGACACATGGGCGGCCGAGCATGCACGCGAGTTGAGCGGCACGGCCAAGGCCTATCTGAGCACCGCCCGCCACCACGAGCGGCACAGCAAGCGCTTGCGGCGCGCCACGATCGCCGGTGTCCTGGCCCTGGCACTGGTCGCCTCCAGTGCCGCGGTGTTCGCGTTCCGGCAGAACGCCCTCCTCCGCGCTGCTGCCGCGACGACCCTCGACGACCAGGTCGCCAGTGAGGCGACGCAGTTGGCGTCCACCGATCCGTCCCTGGCCGCGCAGTTCGCGCTGGTCGCCTACCGGTTGGCGCCCAATCAGGACAACACGTCGACGCTGGTGAACCTGGAGAACACTCCACTCGGCAGCGGCCTGGCCGTGTCCGGGCGGACCGTCTCGTCGACGGCGTTCAGTCCGAACGACCGCGTGCTGGCCACCGGCGACAGCGACGGCGCAGTTCGCCTGTGGGACATGGCCGACCCGACCCACCCGAACGCCCTGGGCCAACCCTTGACAGGACGGGTCACCTCGATCGCGGCAGTGGCGTTCAGCCCCAAGGGAAACATGCTCGCCGCGGGTGGCGCCAACGGCACGGTCTATCTGTGGAGCGTGGCCGATCCAACACACCCCACCGCGGTGCGGCCGCAACTGACTCTGCGCGAGAACGTCGTCAACACGGTGGCCTTCAGCCCGGACGGCCAAACCCTGGCAGCAGGCGGCACGGGGAACGACAACGCGTCCGGCACGGTCGGACTCTGGCATCTGGACGGCCGGGATCACGTGACATCCCTGGGACAGTTCGTGGTCCGGCACAGCCCCGTGGACTCGGTGGCCTTCAGTCCGGATGGGCAGATCCTGGCCGATGGCACTGACGACGACACGGTCCAGTTGTGGCGGCTGGACCGGAACTCTCCGCCGATCACGTCGGTGTCGACGCTCCGGACCCCGGCCACCACGATCGCGTTCAGCCCGGGCGGGCCCGTACTGGCCACCGGCGGCACCGGCGGCGCAGTTCGCCTGTGGAACATGACCAACCCGATCCACCCCACCGACTGGGGTCAGCCATTGGCCGACCAGCCCGCCGACGCGACGGCATTCAGTCCCGACGGCAATGTGCTGGCCGTCAGTCACGAGGACGGCTCCATCACCTGCTGGAATGTTGCCCAGCCGTCCGTGCCCTCCCTGCTCCAGTCACTGACCGGACCGTCCATCGGCTCGATCGAGGCGCTGGCGTTCCGTCCGGACGGACACACGCTGGCCGGCGCCAGCAACAGCGGTGTGCTCGTGCTGTGGAGCCTGCCGCCGTCGGTCCTGGTCGGGAACCCCGGTCCGGTGGCGGTCAACCCGGTCAGGCACCTGCTCGCGACCACCGACGGCGGCTCCACAGTTCAGTTGTGGAACGTCGCTGATCCAGCCGTTCCCATCCCGCTCGCGCACATCGACCTCGGTGTCGCCGATCCCAGCGAATCACTGGCGTTCGATCACGATGGACGCATGCTGGCCATCGGCGGCGGAACTGTGTCCACCGGCACCGTGTGGCTGATGAACGTGACCGACCCACGCCATCCAGCACAACGGGGCCGGCTGACCGGCTTCTCCGGTTCGGTCGGTTCACTCGCGTTCGGTCCCGAAGCGCACACTCTCGCGGCGACCGACGAGGACGGCGACGTATCACTGTGGAACGTGGTCGATCCGCGTAATCCGTCGCCGCTGGGCCATCCACTGGCCGAGGCCGTGGACAGCACCGGTTCGGTCACGTTCAGCCCGGACGGCCACACCCTCCTGACCGGCGGCGGACTTGGAGCTGTGTGGTCCTGGAACGTGCCCACCGGCCGATCATCGAACGAATCGGGCCAGCCGCTGATCGGAGAGGACGCCGTCACCACGTCGATGGCGTTCAGTCCCGACGGGCACACGTTGGCCGTCGGCAACAACGACAACACCATTGGCCTGTGGGACGTCACCGGCCAGGGCGCTCCGGCCCGCCCCGGCCCGGCACTGTCCGGAATGAGTGGCGGCGCCGAGGCGATGGCGTTCAGTCCCGACGGGCACACGCTGGCCGTCGGCGGCGAGGACGGCACCGTCTGGCTGTGGCAGGTCACCGGCCAGGCCGCCCCGACGTTCCTGGGTCATCTCCCGGCTGGCTCCACGACCGAAACAGGCGTCCAGCTCGTCGCCTTCATCGGTGAACACAGCTTTGTCTCCGTCGATGAGGACGGTGTCATCCGGCTGTGGGATCTGCACGTCGATCACGCCGTTCAGCGGGTCTGCGCAATCAGCGCCGACGCCCTCACCCGCCAGCAGTGGAGCAGGTATCTACCGCCGCAACTCGCCTATCGACCGCCGTGCGCGACCTAGGAATGTCAGTATCCGGTGGGCAATCGTGTCAGTGCCACCGGGCCATCGGTGTCGACGGCGAAATTCTGGGCGGGGACAGGCGCGCGAGGCGCACTGAGGTGCATTTTCGTATAGATGCCGCCGGACAGGCCGGTAATGGTCACGGTGGCGACATAGGGAATTGAAGTACCGTCCGCACAATCCGGCGTGCAGCTCTTGACCACGACCTGTCCGGTCGCCGACGCACTCGTTCGACCCCATCCCGACCAGACCAGGTGGACAAGCGTTTCCCCGGCATCACCGCACAGGAGGATGAACTGCGCAGGCCGCTCGACGGGCTGCGCGTCGCAATCGTAGATCGCGGCCGACGTGACGGGGACGGAGGACGTGGGAGGTGCGACACCGGTGTCCGGTGACACCGAATCCGACGGTGGCGCGAAGACCTGGGACGACACGGTTTCCGGCGGCTCGGGCGTGGCCTGCCGCTTGGGCGGGGCCGGGGTACAGCCGACCACGGTGCCCAGCACCATGACCAGCACGCCGACATCGACCACGAGCCGACGCCAACGGAATGTCCAGCCCATTCGCCGTCCTTGCCCCATGCCCCCACACAAAGTTCGCCAATTCAGCCGCACACCAGCATATCTTGTTCGACAGCCTGAACTGCGGTGCGGCCTGACCGGAAGGCCTGCGCCGCGTTGGCCGGGAACGCGGTGGAATGGTGACACATAGGGTTCACGCTGGTCGCAACGGTGAAGGTGGGCGCAGTAGGGTTCGAACCTACGACCCCGGCTTGCGGGCTCTGGGAACGATCTCCACGAGGACCTTCCCGGCATGCTCGCACCCCGAGCCTGGTCCGCATCAACCTACCGAGCTGCGCCAGTATAGTCATGGTGACCGAAGCTACCCACGACCGGGCATGGAGCGTCGCCGACGCCAAAGCCCACCTGAGCGAGCTGCTCGACCAGGCGATCCACGACGGTCCACAGGCCATCACCCGCCGCGGCGAACAGATCGCGGTCGTGGTGTCGATCGAGGAGTGGCAGCGCCAAGCCAACCGGTCCGGCAGCCTCGCCGAGTTCTTCGCCGAGTCACCACTACGCGACTCCGAACTGGAGATCAGCCGCATCGACGCCCCCGCCCGAGACATCGCCCTGTGACACGCCACCCCATGGACTACCTGCTCGACACCAACGCCATCTCCGAATGGCTCAACCACGTCCAGACCCCGGCGTCGTCCGCTGGTTCGACCAAGTCGACGAAGACCGCACCTACCTCAGCGTCATCACACTCGGCGAAATCCGCCAAGGCATCGACCGCCTCACCGACGAACGACGACGCCAACGACTCGACCACTGGCTCACCACCGAACTACCCGAACGCTTCACCAACCGCATCCTGCCCATCGACCACACCGTCGCCAACCAGTGGGGACGCCTCCTCGCCCGCACCGAAACCGCGGGCACCACCATCCACGGCACCGCCCTCACCCACCAACTCCAGATCATCACCCGCAACGTCGCCCGCTTCCGACCAGCCGGCATAGACGTCCTCAGTCCCTGGCAAAACTGACCTCTCACGGCTTTCCGCATCACGGCCGCGAGTGACCGTCGGCTGGCTTGTACGGCACGCTGTCGCGCCGGTCATCGTGCTCGATGCCCACTCAGCCCTGTTCGCGTCTCGCTAGTCGTGATCGGGAGCGAAGCAGTCACTACGGTGGCCACATGCTGAACCTGGAAGCACTCGACCTGGAGCGGATCGCCGAATCCCTGGCCGACCAGACCGACTACGACCATAGGTGGTTGATCAACCCTCGGACCGGCGAGGTGCTGCTCTGGACCGTGGACGGTGGCGTCGACGGACAGTCGCCCGTCGACCTCGACGGTCTTGATCTGGTCATCATCGATCCGCTGCCGTCCTACGTCTGGTATCAGGACATGGCGGACTTCGCCGAAAGAGTCAGCGACGACGTAACCGGCCGCAGACTCACCCGAGCCATCCAGGGCAAAGGCGCATTTCGCCGTTTCAAGAGCGAGCTGCACGAAGAATATCCAGGTCTGCTACAAACCTGGCACACATTCCGGACCGTACGCGCCTCACGCCGGGCGGTCGAATGGCTGGTCGACAATTCGCTGGTTGATGACGACGCCCGAGACCGCTTCATGACCGAGCATCCGGACCCAGAGATTCCCTGAGCCAACGGCGGTCATCGTACCGGCGCAACTGATTCGATGTTGGCGACGGTGAATTCCCGCTGCCCGTCCCGCAAATGACACCACGAGTCCAGCCATTGCCCGTACAGCTGGCGAGGCTGGATCTCTCGCACCGTCTGGCTTCCCGTCCGACTGCGATAGGTGATCAGAACATCACTCTGATGGTCGACAGCGTCGGAGAGCAGCATCAACTCCGCCTCATCCAGCCTCGGATTCAGTTTGGCCAACCGCTCGAACGTCTCGGAGATGTCGGCCGCGCCGCCGTCACGGCCGGTCGGGTCGGCCAGCAGCCGGGTCGCCAACTCCGCCGCACTCAGCCCGCTCCGGCGCGCGGACCGCGCCGGGACCCGGGACGTCGTGGCGCGATGTTCGCGCCGTCGCTCGACGATGACCTGGCCGGCCGCGTCCTCCGCCACCGGCGACAGTCCCGCCCCCCGCAGCCGGGCCAACACCTCGTCCAACTCATACGGGCTCGACAACACCGTTGGCGCCACCCGCGCCAACTCCAGTTTCGCCAGTGACCGGGTGTGCAGGATCTCGGTCACGGTGGTCTCGTCGGCCACCACACACGAGCGCATGCCCCGCACCCGGATCTGGCCGTGCCGCCGGGCCACGTCGGTGACCAGGTACTCCAGCGGCTGCGGCACCTGCCGATCGGACACCGCGGCCAGTTCCGCGAGTAGCTGCGGAGCCGTCCAGCCACCGTCCAGCGCCGCCCGCACGCTCGCCGGGCCGAACCGCCACACACTGGCCGCGCCGCGCGCCTCCGCCACCGCGGCCGCGCCCAGCAGTCGGGACACCCCCGCAGTCGGCTGGCCGGACACCACTGCGGTCAGGTCTGACTGCAAGATCACCGTGCACGGCGTCTCCGCCACGACGCCTGCCACCCGCGTGGCCAGGTCGGCCACCACGTCGGCCGGCTCCACATCACCCGACGCGGCAGGCACGACGGCGACCAACGCCTCACCAAGTGCGGTCACCATGTCGGCGGCGACCACACCCAGCAGGTACGCCTCCCGCACGGCGGCGGCCACCTTGTCCGGCAACTGGACCGCGTCGTAGCCGTGCAACGGCGCGAACCAGTCCACCCGCTCACCCGCGGCCGATACCGAACTGCCCCCGGAAGCGGCACGCAACAACGCACGACGCACGTCCCCGGCGGCCGAGGCCAGCGGCAGTGGTGGCGGCACCTCCTTGTCCCCCTCGACCTCACGGCTGGTCGGCGCGTGCTCCAATCCGAACCAGGCATTCGCCAGCGTCGCCCATTGGCGTGCCGGCCGTGCCTCCCGCCACTCCGGGTACCCGTCCGTAGGCGCGTACCCCGCATCTGTCCGACCCAGCAACCCGGCTGCCGCGGTCACGTCGACGCCCAGGAGCACGACTTCCGCTGGCAGCGCCAACCGAGTGGCCAGGCGGGTGCGTTCCCGCGCGCCGACACCGCCCTTCTTCAACGCCACGATCGCATTCGAACCGGCCTCGTCGAGCATCGCGGTGACCGCGCGGAGCAGATCCTGCACCGCCGCTTGCGCGCCAGCCAGCGTCGATTCGGCGGATATCCCGACGGATGGGATCTCCGGCCGGCCGGTCACCAATAGTTCACGTTGCCCAAGCCACGACGCGACACCGACCTCGCGCGGCATTTCCCACCGCCCGTTGACCCGCACCACCAGACCCGCAGCGGCCAGCAACTGGTCGCCGTGATCAATCCCACCGCCGCGCCCGCCATAGCCCGGGTAGTACTGACCGTAGCCGTGCCGCAACTCGTCCAGCCGGTCCCGGGCAGGTTTGGGCAGCATGCGCACCACGTCAGCCATCGTGCGAGCGTCGGACAGCACGTCGACCAGACTCGCGATCAACTCGGATTTGCGCAGCCCGGCCACCTCGATCCCCAACGCGGTGGCAGCCGAGCGGAGATCTTCGGCCAACGCCGATCGGCCGATCGTAGCCAGTGGCCGTCCCCCGCCGATCTCGCTGGACCAGTGCTCCGCCAACCGCTCCGGCAGACACACCACACCGGAGGCGAACCACGCCAACCCATGCCCACACAACTCGTCCAGCGCGGCGCGCACCGCCTGGCCCTGCGCACTCACCAGCCTCGCCACCGCCTCAACCGTGGCCGACGACCCCAATACGGCCGCAGCTTGGCCCACCACCAACGTGTCCCGATCCACCGACCGCAGCGCCGCGCCCAGCGAGTCCGGCCCACTCAACCGCAACGCGAGCTGCCCGAATCCACGCGGGACGGGCTCGACCCGCACATCCGGCCGCGTTCGCAGCAACCCGGTCAGCGCCGCCTCGTCCAACCCAGCCAGGTAATCAGCGAATGATCCAGAGGTCATGTCGGCATTCTGCCCGCCCTCCCTCGCCCACCCACCGGCTCCTCTGCCGCCGCGGTGCCTGTGTCACGAAAGCGGGAAGAAGCCCGGCAAATCCGGTCGCGCCCGGGATGGGTCCAACTCCAGCAGTACAGGCATCGTCACCGGCTGGAACACGGACGACATCCGCGAACTCACGCCCGGTGGACGATCCATGAGCTGCCGGCTCAACCACTACCGAAACACCGGTACACGAGAGTCCGGACGCGGCCACCGCCAGATCGGTTTCGCCACATGGCCGCGTGACCGCGCCACAGGCCGGGAACGTCTACTGGCCGACCCCGGTGTTTGAACGACATCGACCCGGTCTCACGAAATGATCGACAACGGCAGCGCACCGAAATGCCATTCGACATCCGCCCGGTTGCCTGATTCAGGTTACAAGCGTGGGGTTGAGGCCTGGTGTCGCCGCAACGGCTTGGAGTGGTGACACACCGGGCTTACACCGGTCAAGACAGTAGCAGTGGGCGCAGTAGGGTTCGAACCTACGACCCCCGGCTTGTAAGTACGTCGAACGTCCGTTCACCTAGCTCCGCAATGCGCATCAGCGCAGGTCAACCGTGATAGCTGCAATATGTGCGAGACCCCTGAACTGACCTGAACTGAGCCCCCATCTGAGCCCCAGTCTCAGACTCCGCTGGCGAGGGGGCGGGGCATCCCCTCCCCCTGTCCGGTGATCTATCCGTTCACCGGACCCGGCCCACCACCAGCCCAGCGGACGAGGGTCGTTTCATGACCAACTTGTGCGCCGGTGACTTGATCGATCGCAAATCGACCGAATAGTGTCTCTGTATTCAGATGGGCGGCTGTAGGCCAAAGCAGTTCTCGTGATACTCCCCCAGCTTGCACCACACAATGTACAGCGATTACGGCGGCCGCAATTGCCTGAACTGCCGGGTAGTCCGGAACCTCATTGGCGAGTTTCCTGTACTCTTCCACGAAGCCATGCTCTGTAGGGCCGAGCAGCGCCTTCCGTTCCGCGCCTGGAAACCACTGCGCTATTCCGAAGGTACCCTCTGTCGACTTCACTTCATTGCCAAACTCGCGCACACCCGCCGCGATCGAGCATATTCGTTTCGGCGGATGCGCCATCATAGTTGCGCGCCGCACGATCTCCACGTCATCCTCGAATGTACCGGCGGACAACATGTCCCAGTTCTCCGGCACAACGTCCTGCGCAAGCTCATCTGAAGTGCAGGAGTGAACGGTGTCAAAGCCAAGATCCAGCGCGATTTGTTCGGCGCCTGCCGCGACCTGCCGTCCGAAGCTCCCTTTGCCTCGCACGATCCGTAGTTCCTGCTTCGCCGCGTCATTAGCGAGATGCTGAACGTACGGAATGGCATAGGACCGGGTCGGCGTCGGTACGGATACGACATGGCCAGGGTAAGCGGCCTCGATGTCGTCACCGGAACCACCATGGTTCCATAGGAGGAAATCACCGTCGGCTGCAATTCGTCCGGCCCGTTTCATCAGTTGAGTTGAATACGGCCCCAACACGATGTCACAGTTGGCGGCAACACGAGGGAGTACGCTCGCAAGCGTATTCGGGTCACTCCGGTCATCCTCTATGGTCAAATCGCCAATGCCATACATGGACCGCCAGATCTCAAGCGCCCGAGCGGCTTGGCGTCCAAACCGAGCGTACCTACCCGACAGTGAGAGACACGCGCCAACGCGGACAGTTCGACTACCGTTGCCAGTCGTCATTTCATCGACACCTCGTAACGGAATTCATGCCGGTCAGCGGCGGCTAGGGTGCACTGTACTTCAAGGGCACGATCGTCAGCGTCGTATACCGTCCGAAGCACTCGTACAACGGGAACTCCCGGTCGCAGTTTCAAGTCCTCGGATTCATCAGGAGTGGGCATCCGGCTGACCAACTCATCAACCGAACGTGTGACGTGACGTCGAATCGGCCCACTGGGATCTTCAATCAACTTGTGGACGCCACCGCGTATCTTCTGCGGCTCGGCGATTGCCGTTCCTAGGGCGATAGCAGCTGGGTAATAGCTGTCGCACAAAGCTACGGGCTGCTCCTCGACCAGAAAGAGGCGCCGTCTGACAACAACCGGCTCCCCCTCCTCAAGGTCCAACCGTATTGCCACTTCAGAGGTTGCACCGGTTGTGGATACGTCGATTAGGCGCTGCTCTGGAGTCTGGCCCTGTTCAACAACCTGCGCATTGAAACCCGCCATGCCAGCATTGCGGTGCTTCCTGTAGCTCTCGCCAGTCAGCAACAAACGAACGTGCGGCTTAGGCCGAACGAACGTTGCCCGACCTTGCTCGGTAACGACGAGCCCTTCGGACTTCAGGTGCGCGATGGCACGGCGCACTGTCGGGCGACTTGTGTCGTACTGCTCGGCCAGTACGTTCTCGGAAGGCAGACGTTCACCAGGTTCGCGCTCACCGGCCAAGATCTCAGCGCGAAGATCAGCAATGATGCGGCGGTACGGGAAGGTGTCACCTGTGGCAGCCATAGCTTGACAATACAAGCTCAGCTGGCCGGACTGTCGCCACCCAGGCCGCGCCGGCCCACCCCTTCCCAAGGTCGCAGGCGTCGCATCTGTTGACTTGTATTGCCAAGTGTGCCACTCTCACGTCGGTCAGCTTGTATTGCCAAGTTGACGAGACGAGAAGCCCCGGTCAGTGGGCAAACACCGACCGGGGCACACATCGAGACTTGGGAGTCCCACGATGCAGGTCGAGAGTACCCAGTTGTTCAAGGTGAAGGACGTTGCCGGCATGTTCGCCGTGTCATCGGCCACGGTGTACCGCCTCGTGGAGTCCGGTGAGTTGCCGGCCCTGCGGTTCGGCACCGGCAAGGGTTCGCTGCGTGTACGCGGTGAGGCCGTCAACGCCTACCTGGCCGCGTGCACGGTGCCGACCCGGCCCACCGACCAGGAGTTCGCCACGGTCGTTCGTGAGCGTGACGACGCCCAACGCCAGGTCGCCGACCTGGAATCCCGCTTGAACGACACCTACTACGACCGTGACGTGCTGGCCGCCATCAGCACCGCTACCGCCCAGGAGGCGTGAACCATGGCCACCGTCGACACCATGCGCTGCACCACCTCGGCCGCGGGCACGATCGCCGGCCACACCACGATGTTCGACGCAGCGCCGGGCGAGGCGGCCTGAATGACTACCACCTTGACCGCCCCCGACCCGTTGCGCACGGCCGCCGTACGCATCGCGCCGGCACCGGACACGGTCGACCTCAACGGTGAGCCCGCCGCGTGTGTGGCGTTCAGCCTGGCCGGGCACACGCCGCCGGTCGTGCTGCACGTCG
>DASUJK010000362.1:0-6426 GCA_036279295.1 Pseudonocardiaceae bacterium
GTGCTTGAGCGACGAGTCACACGTCCGCCGGGCGCCCGGCTTGCGCTGCTGCCGCGCCTGTTCCAGCGGCTGCGTCGCGGTCACCGGCCCGGCCGCCGCACCTGTTTCCGGGTGCCGGGCGAGCACATCGGCGATCAGCACGTCCATCGCCGTCGCGTCGACGGCCAGATGCAGGTAGACGGCGACCATGTGGGTCACCCGACCATCGGAGCGGATCGCCGCGGTGCGGACCGGCCACTCGTTCTCGTAGTCGAAGTTCTGTTCCTCGTACCGGACCAGCACGGCCTGGGCGACCTCGGCCGGGTCCTCGTCCTCGTCGACGTCCACAATCTCCAGTGGCACCTCGCCGGATGTCGAACAGACCTGTTGGGGCCGACCGCCGTCCGGATCGAACCGCAGCCGGGTGCGCAGTGCCTGGTGCCGACCGATGGAGAACCGCAGACCGTCCGCGATGACGTCCACTGTGATCCCGGGCGGCACGGCCGTCACACCGCCCATGGTCGCCGACTGGCCGGTGTCCACCATGCCCTGCCAGAAACCGATCTGGCCCCAGGTCATGTCTTCGACGCCCGCACCCTCGCCTTCGAACGGAACGAGGACCTGATCCACCATGCCGTCCCCCCACCGTCGTGTGCACGCAGCAGCGAGGGGATTGTCGGTAGCGGCCGAGCGGGGTGTCAACGACACCCCGCTCGGTTGCGCGAGATCGTTCCTCGCGACGGTTAGGGGAAACTGGTCAGGTCGGCCACCGTGCTCGTGGAGTTGACCGCCGCTCCGGTGTTGTTGATCATGTGCTGAATCGTGCCGGTACCGCCCAACGACACTGTCACCATGTCGTGGAACTTCACGCCCGGTGTGTTCGGCACCTCGAACGATCTACTCGCCGGCACGCTCGGGTTGACGTGGAAGAAGCAGTAGCTGCTCGGGCCCCCGCCTCGTGGCTGGTCACCGTGTCGGCGACCTTGTACGCGGCGTATCCGTCCGTCGTGCCGTTCATCCAGGCCGCCTGGTTGGGCGGGTCGTAGGGCATCTCGTTCTGGAAGAAGTACGTCCGGCCGCCGGCCGTACATGGTGACGTCGGTGCCGTTGACGACCAGGCCGTTTCATCGGCACGACGCCGTTGTCCGGAGTGAGCGTCACCAGCCCCATGCCGAGCACCACGGTGTCCGGCCGGGTCACGTTGATGGTGCTGTCCAGGTGGTAGATGCCCGGCGTGAACAGCAGGTTCTTGCCCTGGGCGAGCGCGGCGTCGATGGTGGCCGCCAAGTCACCGGGGTGGGCGATGAAGAACTGGCTGATCGGCAGTGACGTGCCGGCCGGGGCACCGGTGGCCCAGGACGTGCCGGCCGAGTAGGTGCGCTTGGCCGGGACGAACACGTTGTAGTTGCCGGAGCTGTCGATGTAGAGGAACGGCTTGTCCCGCACGACCGGCGCCTGCGCGACGGTGGTGAACGGCGGGGCGGGGAACGACTGCGGCGGTGCGCCGTTCACGCCGACGAACACCATTTTCCAGTTCGAACCGGCCCAGCTGCCGATGGCGTCGTCGCGGGACAGCCACTGCTGCTGCGAACCGGACCGCACCTGACCGGACAGGTTGCTGTCCGCCAGGAAACCACCACTGGAGAAGCCGTTGTCGTCCAGCTGGATGCTGCCGTGCACGTCCATCCGCCGGAACGGTGCCGCCTGGGACACCGCCCAGGTGTCCGTTCCGGTCGGCGGCACGACCTCCATGTTCTCCGCGCCACGCCAGCAGTTCTCCGTCGCGTTGCCGCCGTTCCAGTCGGTTTCGACGCACTGTGAGAGGGGCTCCTCGGGCGCCGTGCGGCTGTGGGACGTGACCGATCCCGCGCTGTGCGACGTGCTGGTGACCATGGACATCAACGGTCAGCGGGTGCACGAGGCCGCGGTGCGCACCGGGTTCCGGCAGGCCGAGTTCACCGACGACGGCTTCTTCCTCAACGGCCGCAGGCTCACGCTGTTCGGCGTGAACCGGCACCAGTGGTACCCCTTCGTCGGTGGCGCGATGCCGGACCGGGTGCAGCGCAGGGGACGCGACGATCCTGAAGGACGAGCTGAACTGCACGATGGTGCGCTGCTCGCACTACCCACAGGCCACCGCGTTCCTGGACGCCTGTGACGAGCTGGGTGTCATGGTGTGGGAGGAGATTCCCGGCTGGGACCACGTCGGCGACGCCACCTGGCGCAGCCGGGCGCTGCGGGAGGTGCACGACATGGTGGTGCGCGACCGCAACCACCCGTCGGTCATCGTGTGGGGCACCAGGGTCAACGAAACACTGGGCCAACTACCGCTGTACGAGCGGACCGATCTCATGGCCGCGCGGCTGGACCCGTCCAGGCCGTGCACCGGCGCGGTGGCAGGCGAACGCGGCTACACCGCTCCGCTGTACCCCGGCTCCGCCGTGTTCTCGTTCAACGACTACAGCCCCCTGCCGGCGCCGGCGCTCCCCCGCCGCTGCGGCCGCCGAGGTCCGGCGTGCCGTACCTGGTCAGCGAGGCGATCGGGTCCTGGTCGGGCACGCGCACTACCGGAGGACTGATCCCGTCGCCGTACAACGGGATCAGGCGACGCTGCACGCGTGGGTGCACGAACGGGCGGCGGCCGACGACCGGTACTGCGGACTGCTCGCCTGGTGCGGGTTCGACTACCCGTCCGGCTGGTACCACTCGGCGGACGGCGTGAAGTATCCGGGCGTGGTGGACTTCTTCCGGATTCCGAAGCTGGGCGCGGCCTTCTACCAGTCCCAGGTGGACCCGGCGGTGCGGGCGGTGCTCCAGCCGGCGTTCTACTGGGGTTTTGACCCCGGTTCGCCTGCCATCGTCTGGTCCAACTGCGACCGGTTGGAGTTCCACATCGGCGGCCGCCGGGTGGCCACTGCGCTACCGCAGCGGAACCGCTTTCCGCACCTGGCCCATCCGCCGTTCACCGCTGACCTACAAGCGGGACACGGCCAGGACCTGCGGGTCGACGGTTTCCTCGGCGATCGGCTCGCGGGTCGTTCAGCGCCGATCCGGTCCTGGACCAGCTGTCCTGCGTCGCCGACGACCTGTCACTGAATGCCGACGGACAGGACGCGACCCGCGTGGAGCCGCGCGCCGTGGACCGGTACGGCAATCCCCGGCCCTACGTCACGGGTGCGCTGGATCTCGCCATCACCGGGCCGGGTGTGCTGATCGGCGACAACCCGTTCGACTTCGAAGCCGCGGGTGGGGCGGGTGCGGTGTGGATCAGGACGATCAAGGGACTGACCGGCCAGGCGATCCTGTCCGCCACCCATCCCACCCTCGGCTCAGCGGAGGCGACGGTGCGAGTTACTTGGCCGAACCGCGGTACACGTGCGGCATGATCGCGTCCGGCGGGACGACACCCAGTCGGCCGGACTGGTAGTCGGTCATCGCCTGCTGTAGTTCCTCGCGGGTGTTCATCACGAACGGGCCGTACTGCACCATCGGCTCCCGGATCGGCCGACCGCCAAGCATGATCACTTCCAGCGTGCTGGTCCTGCTGTCCTGTTTGGCATCCGCGTTGATGGTGATGCGGTCGCCGGCACCGAACACGGCCATCTGCCCGGCGTGGATCGGCTCCGCCTTCGGACCGACGGTGCCGGTGCCGGCCATCACGTAGGCCAGCGCGTTGTAGTCGGCCTGCCACGGCATGGACAGCTGCGCGCCTGCCGCGATGGAGGCGTGCAGCAGCGTGATCGGGGTGTGCGTCGACCCAGGGCCGACGTGGCCCTCGACGTCACCGGCGATGACCCGCAGCAGCGTGCCGGCGTCGGCACTGGCCAGCAGCATCACCTGGCTGGCCTCCAGCGGCTGGTACTTCGGCGCCAGGAACTTCGCCTCGGCCGGCAGGTTCACCCACAGCTGGAAACCGTGGAACAGACCGCCGTTCTCGACGAGCTGCTCCGGCGGGGTCTCGATGTGCAGCAGACCGCTGCCCGCCGTCATCCACTGCGTGGCGCCTTCGGTGATGACACCGCCGCCACCGTGGCTGTCCTGGTGGATGAACTGGCCCTCGACCAGGTACGTGACGGTCTCGAAACCGCGGTGCGGGTGCCAGTTGGTGCCCTTGGGCTCACCGGCCGCGTAGTCGACCTCACCCATGTGGTCCATCATGATGAACGGGTCGAGGTACTCGTACCGGATGCCGGCCATCGTCCGCCGCACCGGGAATCCCTCGCCCTCGAACCCGGACGGAGCGGTGGAGATCGCCAGCACGGGCCGTTCGGTGTCGCCCAGGCCGGCGGTCGTCACCCTGGGCAGGGTCAGTGTGTCCGCGCTCACCGCAGCCATGGCCCTCTCGCCTCCTCAGTAGGTTGTTGTTTGTTCAACTACCTGGGTAACGAGAATACGGCACAGCCTGTTCCCGCGCGACGGGGTCACCCGGCCGCGGCCGACAGCCTCTCGCGCAGGAACGCCAGCACGCGGTCCACGCCTTCCTGCTGGCGGTGCTCGGTCAACGTCGAGTGCTGCTTGCCAGGGAACTCGACCGCGATGAAGTTGTCGCCCAGTTCCTGGCGCAGTGTGTCGAACCGGGAGCCGACGGCCGGGTCGTCGCGGAACCGCAGCCCCATCACCGAACAGCCGTCAGCCGCCTTCGCCTTCACCGAGGCCAGGTCGGCCGGTGACAGGTTCAGGTCGGCACGGCGGGCTTTGCCGATCGGGAACGGCGTGGACGGCTGCGCCAGGACCGGGGCCACGATCGGCCCGTCGGCCATCATCGCCAACGCGAAACCACCGGTGAAGCACATGCCGAGCGCACCGACCCCGGGGCCGCCCAGCTCGCCGTGCAGCGACCGGGCCAGCGCACGCAGCCAGTCCGCGATCGGCGCCGTCCTGCGGGTGCCCAGCTTGGTGAACTCACTGCGCACGCACAGCCGGCCCAGCGTGGACAGGGCGTAGCCCACGCTCGCCGGGGCACCCGGCTTGCCGAACAGCGAGGGCATCACGACGGTGAATCCGGCGTCCACGACCTCCTGGCCGAAACCGATCACCTTGTCCGTCACGCCCGGAACCTCGTGCACGACGATGACACCGGGGCCGCCGCCCTTGCGGTAGACGGGGAAGGTGCGCACACCGTCGCTGAAGTCGGACTTCGTCCACGAGTCGAGATCAGCCATCCACCCGCTCCTCACCTTTGACACGCTCACTTGACGATCGTGCGGTCATCCTGCCAGCAACCTGCCTCGCCGCACTGCGAGCCGCAGGTACAAAGGAGAGGATGTCGATCGTGCGTGGCAGGGGAATGGCCAGGTGGGCGTTGGTGGCGGCGGCTGCCGCACTGCTGTGCGCAGTGCCGTCCGTGGTGGCGAGTCTGCCGGTGGGTGCCAGTCACATCGGCGTCGACCCGTTGCGTCAACGGATCGCCGCCTCGGCAACGCAGCAGTACAGCGGTTATGCCAGAACCCAGGCCGAACTCGGCCTGCCCAATCTGCCCGCCGTCGGCGACGTGACGTCCCTGCTCAGCGGATTCACGAACATCCGGACCTGGTACGCGGGGCCTGATGCCAGCCGCGTCGACGTGATCGACACGGTCGGCGAGCGGGACGTCTACGAGACGCCTCTGGGTGAATTCACCTGGGACTACGGCACCGGCGTGCTCACCGAGGTCTTCGGCAACGAGCCGGTCCGGCTGCCACGGGCCGGTGACCTGCTGCCACCCGATCTGGCCCGGCGGGTGCTGGCGATGGATCCGGTGGACAAGCCGATCGCGCTGCCGGCCGCCCGGATCGCCGGTGTCGACGCCGCGGGGCTGCGGCTACGGCCCACCGATCCGGCGACCACCGTCGGCCAGGTGGACATCTGGGCCGATCCGGACACCGGTCTGCCGTTACGGGTTCAGATCACCGCGAAGGGCGCGGCCAAGCCGATCATCACGAGCCAGTTCATCAGTGTCACGCCGGGCAGACCGGACCCGGCCGCGCTCCAGCCGCCGACCAACGGCGGTCTGGCCCAGGCCGCCGCACCGGACATCGTGGGCCGGGTCGCTGGCTTCAACGACGGCTTCCACCTGCCGCCGTCACTGGCCGGGTACCGGCTCCAGCCGCAACTGAACGGGCTGACCGCGGTCGGCCGGTACGGCCCCGGCCTGGCCACGTTCATCGTGCTGCCGCTGCCCCGCAACATCGCGCTGTCCGCCGCCGACACCGCGATCAAAGCCGGTGCCCTGAAGCTCATTCTGCCGAGAGGAAGGGCCGTGGTGATCGGGATACCGCTGCTGACCGTGCTGATCGTGAGCGTCGAGCACGGCCGCCGGAGCTACCTGCTGGCCGGGTTCGTCAACCGCACGGTGATGGAGCAGGCCGCCCGCGAACTGGTCTTCCTCGGCAGGCCGCTGCGATGACCGACCTGATCACCACGAGGTCGCTGGTCAAGCGGTTCGGCGCCACGGTCGCCGTGAACGAG
>DASUJK010000363.1:0-4038 GCA_036279295.1 Pseudonocardiaceae bacterium
GATGATGTCGCCGGTGACCGGCACGTGGATCGAGGGTCCGGTGCTGGACGGTGGTTACTGGTACCGCAGCCTGCGCCACCCGGTCGGCTTCGCGCCCGCCATTCACGCACTGGTCGAGCAGGGGCACCACGCGTTCGTCGAGGTCAGCTCGCACCCGGTGCTGACGCCAGCTGTGCAGGAGATCATCGAGGAACACGATGACGTGGCCACAGTGGCCGTGCCGAGCCTGCGTCGTGAGCAGGACACGGTCGAACGGTTACTGTCCTCGTTGGCGCAGTGGCATTCGCGTGGCGGTGCCGTGGACTGGCACACCTTCTTCGACGGCACGGGCGCACGTCGTGTCGCCCTGCCGACGTATGCCTTCCAGCACGAGCGCTACTGGCTCGCGTCGGCGCCGGGCACCGCACCGGCCGGGTCGCAGGACGAGATCGACGCCCGGTTCTGGGCGGCCGTGGAGCGCGAGGACATCGACATCCTCGCCAGGACACTGAACCTGCCCGACGGCGCCGCGCTCGCCCCGGCACTGCCCGCGTTGGCGCAGTGGCGCAAGGAACGCGCGAAGCAGAACGCGGTCGACGCGTGGCGCTACCGGATCACGTGGCAACGCCTGGCCGGCACCGCCGAACAGCGGCTCACCGGCACGTGGCTGGCCGTGGTGCCGGCGCAGGAGACCGACCACCCGGTGCTGGACGTACTGCGGGACAGCGGTGCCGAAGTCATCGTGACGGCCGGCCTGGCCGCCGCCGTCGCGGACCAGGAGATCAGCGGCGTGCTGTCGCTGCTGGCCCTGGACGGGCAGGCCCACCCCGACCACCCGGCGCTGCCCACCGGGTTCACCGGCACCGCCGCACTCGTCCAGGCCATGGACGATCTGGACCTCCAGGTTCCACTGTGGACGGTGACAAGGGGAGCGGTGTCCGCGGCCAACGGCGCACTCGCCGATCAGCCGGTCCAGTCGCTGACCTGGGGCCTTGGCCTGGTCGCCGCGCTGGAGTACCCACGGCGCTGGGGCGGCCTTGTCGACCTGCCGGCCGACCTGGACGAGCGGGCGCTGCGCCTGCTGCCCGGTGTGCTGCGGGGCAAGGCCGGCGAGGACCAGCTGGCACTGCGCACCGCCGGTGTGTTCGGCAGGCGCCTGGTGCGCGCTCCCGTCGGCGACACACCTGGCCGGCACCCGTGGACCCCGCGTGGCACCGTGCTCGTCACGGGCGGCACCGGCGGTGTCGGCGCCACGATCGCCCGCTGGCTGGCCACGGCAGGTGCTGAGCACATCGTGTTGGCCAGCAGGCGCGGCCCGGACGCCGACGGCATGGCCGAGCTGACCGCCGAACTGGGTGAACGCGGTGCCACGGCCACGGTCGCCACCTGCGATGTGGCCGACCGGGACGCACTGGCCGCTCTCATCGACACGATGCCCGCGTTGACCGCTGTGGTGCACGCGGCCGGTGTCGGCCAGCAGACCCCGATGGCCGACATGAGCCTCGCCGACTACGAGGCTGTGCTGGCCAGCAAGGTGACCGGCGCGACCAACCTGGACGATGTGCTTGGCGACCGCGAGTTGGACGCCTTCGTGCTCGTCTCGTCCAACGCGGGCGTGTGGGGTGGCGGTGGCCAGGGCGGCTACGCGGCTGCCAACGCCTACCTGGACGCACTGGCCGAGCGGCGGCGTCAGCGCGGCCGCACGGCGACGTCGGTGGCCTGGGGTTCCTGGGGCGGCCTTGGGCTCGGCGCCGTGGACGGCGCAGCGGATCGCCTGCGCCAGTTGGGTTTGCCTGGCATGGATCCGGACCTGGCGCTCAGTGCGCTGGCCCAGGCCGTTGAGCACGACGAGACCGTGGTCTCGGTGGCCGACGTCGACTGGGCCCGGTTCACCCCCGGCTTCACCGCCGCGCGCCCGAGTTCGCTGCTCGCCGACCTGCCGGAGGCCCAAGCAGCACTGAAGGCAGCCGAGCCGGCAGCCGAGTCCACCTCCGCGCTGGCGGCGCTGCCGGCCGCAGAACGGGACCGTGCCGCGCTGACGATGGTGAGCACCGAGGCCGCCGCCGTGCTCGGCCACGGCGATCCGAACTCCGTGCAACCCAACGCCGCGTTCAAGGAACAGGGCTTCGACTCGATGACAGCCGTTGAGCTGCGCAACCGCCTGATGGCGGCGGCTGGCGTGCGGCTGCCGACCACTGCCGTGTTCGACTACCCGACACCCACCGCGTTGGCCCGATTCGTGCTGTCCGAGCTGACCGGTGTCGATGAGCGGCAGACCACGACGGCCGCGGCCGTCGTGGACGACGACCCGATCGCGATCGTCGCCATGAGCGGGCGGTTCCCCGGTGGCATCACGAGCCCGGAAGCGTTGTGGGATCTCGTGTCGGCCGGCCAGGAGAAGGTGCTGGAGTTCCCGACCGACCGAGGCTGGGACACCGACGACCTGTACGACCCTGAGCCGGGCACGCCGGGCAAGACATACTCCCGCAAGGGCGGCTTCATGACCGGGGCAGGCGACTTCGACCCCGCGTTCTTCAAGATCTCGCCGCGTGAGGCGCTGGCCATGGATCCGCAGCAGCGGATCTTCCTGGAAGCCGCGTGGGAGGTCTGCGAGCGGGCCGGGATCGACGTGACCACGTTGCACGGCAGCAAGACCGGCGTGTTCGCCGGTGGCTTCCAGACCGGCTACGGCGTCGGCGCGGACGTGGTCGAGGAAGGTGTTGCCGGCTACATGTCGCAGGGCAACCTGACCAGCGTGTTGTCCGGCCGCGTGTCCTACACGTTCGGCTTCGAGGGTCCCGCCGTCACCGTGGACACCGCGTGCTCGTCGTCGCTGGTCGCGCTGCACTGGGCCTGCCAGTCGCTGCGTACCGGCGAGTCCGATCTCGCGCTGGCCGGCGGTGTGTCGGTGATGGCGCAGCCTGCCGCGTTCGTGGAGTTCTCGCGGCAGCGTGGCCTGGCCGTGGACGGCCGGTGCAAGGCGTTCGCGGCTGGTGCCGACGGGACCGGCTGGTCCGAGGGCGTTTCGGTGCTCCTGGTCGAGCGGCTGTCCGACGCCCGGCGCAACGGGCACGACGTGCTGGCCATCGTGCGGGGCAGCGCCATCAACCAGGACGGCGCGTCCAACGGCCTGACCGCGCCGAACGGTCCGTCGCAGCAGCGGGTGATCCGCCAGGCACTGGCCAACGCAGGCCTGTCCGCCGACGACGTGGACGCCGTCGAGGCACACGGCACCGGCACCACCCTGGGCGATCCGATCGAGGCGCAGGCGCTGCTGTCCACCTACGGCCGGGACCGGACGGTCGCCGAGCCGCTGTGGCTCGGCTCGCTGAAGTCGAACATCGGCCACACCCAGGCCGCGGCCGGTGTCGCGGGCGTGATCAAGATGGTGCAGGCGATGGAGCACGGGCAGCTGCCCAAGACGCTGCACGTGGACGAGCCGACACCACACGTGGACTGGTCCGACGGTGGCGTCGAACTGCTCACCAACGCACGTGACTGGCCGGCCGTGGACCGGCCGCGCAGGTTCGGTGTGTCCGCGTTCGGCGTGAGCGGGACGAACGCCCACGTGATCGTGGAACAGCCGCCCGCGGTCGAGCCGGTCGACGTCGAGCGGCGGGACCTGCCCGCCGTGCCGTGGGTGCTGTCCGCGCGGACGCCGACCGCCCTGCGTGGCCAGGCCGAGCGCCTGCTGCCGGTGACGCCGCAGCATGACGAGGTCGATGTCGCCTACTCGCTCGCGACCACCCGCGCCGCGCTGGAGTACCGGGCCGTCGTCATCGACGACCTGCTGGCCGCCACGCGGGCGGTCGCGGCCGGCGAGGACGCCGACAACGTGGTCACCGGCCTTGCCGACGTGACCGGTCGGACGGTGTTCGTGTTCCCCGGTCAGGGCACGCAGTGGGTCGGCATGGGCGCACATCTGTTGGACACGTGTCCGGTCTTCGCGGAGTCGATGGCGGAGTGTGCCACTGCCTTGTCGGAGTTCGTGGACTGGTCGCTGCTGGATGTGATTCGGGGCGGTTCGCTGGATCGGGTCGACGTGGTGCAGCCGGCCGC
>DASUJK010000364.1:0-8787 GCA_036279295.1 Pseudonocardiaceae bacterium
CGCTGCCGCTGCCCGCCGGACAGCTCGTGCGGGTAGCTGCCCAGCCGCTGCTCCGGCTGCGGCATGCCGACCAGCCGCAGCACCTCCAGCGCCCGCTGCCTGGCCTCGGCCGCCGTCACGGTCCGGTGCAGCCGCACCGCCTCCGTGATCTGCTTGCCGATCGTGATGGTCGGGTTCAACGACGTCATCGGGTCCTGGAACACCATGGCGACATCCCGGCCCCTGGCCTGCCGCATGTCCCGCGAACCGAGTGCCGCGAGATTCCGGTCGGCCAGTTCGACCGTGCCCGCCGCGATGCGGCCGCTGTCCGGCAGCAGCCGCATGATGGACATGCCGGTCATGGTCTTGCCGGAGCCGGATTCGCCGACCAGGCCGACGGTCTCGCCGGGCGCGATGTCGAACGAGATGCCGTCCACCGGCGTCACCACGTCCCGGCCGCGCCGGATCTGGGTCCGCAGGTCACGAACTGCCAGCAGCGTCACGCTGTCTCCCCTGAGGTTCGTCATCGCATCAGCCCAACGTCCACGGCCGCCGGACCCGGACCATGCGGCGCGGATCGAGGACCGCGCTGACGTAGTCACCGAGGTAGTTGGACAGCAGGATCGTCGCGGTCACCGCGAGACCGGGGAACGTCGAGATCCACCACGCGGTCTGCAGGTACTGCCCACCGGAGGCCAGGTCGACGCCCCAGTCCGGCTGCGGCAGGTTCACGCCGAAGCCGAGGAAGCTCAACGTGGCCGCGGTGAGCACCGCCCAACCGATGGCACTGCTCGCGACCACGGCGATCTCGGTGGCCAGGTTGGGTATCAGGTGCCGGACCATCGTGCGGGCCTTGCTGGACCCGAACAGCCGCGCCGCTGCGACGTAGTCGGCGGTGCGGAGTCGTTGCACGGAGCTGTAGACCACCCTGGCGAACGCCGGGATGTAGGCCACGCCGACCGCGATCACGATGCTGGTGACACCCGTGCCGACGATCGCGACGACCATCAGGGCGATCAGCAGCGCCGGCAGGGCCAGCATGATGTCCAGGATGCGCAACACGAGGCCGCTGGCGAAGCCCCTGGTCATGCCACCGAGCAGCCCGAGCAGCACACCGATCACCGTGGCGATCAGGATGCCGACGACGCTGGCCAGCAGGATCGGGTGGGCGCCCCACACGACCCTGGTCAGCACGTCCCGACCGAGGTCGTCGGTGCCGAACCAGTGCGCGCCGCTGGGCGCCGAGAACGCGCCAGCGACCGACAGCGTCGGGTCGCCGGACGCGATCCACTGCGGGAACACCGCGATCACCAGCAGGAACAACACCAGAACGCCGAGAATGCTGCCGGAGACCAGTCCACCTCGGGCCAGTCGAGCGGTGGCGGACGCGCGGAAACCGCCGGAGCGCGTCTGCGTCTCCGGCAGTGCCGCGGCGGCCGGGTCGATCACCGGGTCCCCGGTCGTGTTCGATGTCGTGTCCATGTTGGCCGTCACACCGTCACCTTCTTCCGCGTCCGCGGATCGATCACCCCGACGAGCACGTCCACCACCAGGTTGATCACCACGTACGCGACGCCGATGAACAGCACGGCACCCTGCACCACGGGAATGTTCTTCGCCGCGATCGAGGACACCAGGAAGCTGCCGAGACCGGGCCGGCCGAAGATCACCTCGATCGCGGCCGCACCCGTCAGGATGTTGCCGATCTGGAGGCCCAGCATGGTGACCGTCGGGATGATCGCGTTGCGCAGCGCGTGGTTGAACAGCACTCGGCTGTCGCTGCAGCCCTTGGCTTTCGCGGTCTTGATGTACTCGTCCTGGTACTCCTCGATCAGCCTGCTGCGCACCAGTCTGGTGAGGATCGCCGCGTACCCCCAGCCGAGCGCGACCGCCGGCATGATCAGCGAGCTGAAGCCCTGGGTGCCGGTGGCCGGCAGCAGCCGCAGGTGCACTGCGAAGATCAGCGTGAACAGCAGGGCCAGCCAGAAGTACGGGATCGCGACGCCGGACACCGAGATCACCCGACCGACGCGGTCCCACACCGAGCCGGGCCGCGCGCCGCCCACGATGCCCAGCGGGATGCCGATGATGATGGCGACCAGCAACGCGGCCCCGCTGAGCAGGAACGTGCTCGGCGCCCTGGCCACGATCTCCGAACCGACCGACCGGCCGGTGACGAAGGACGTGCCGAGGTCGCCGTGCAGCAACCCGCCGATGTACTTGCCGTACTGCACGTACAGCGGGTCGTCCAGGCCGAGGCGGACCTCAAGCGCATGGATCTGCGCCGGGGTCGGATTGGACCCGAACAGCATCACCTGCGCCGGGTTGCCCGGTATCAGATGGATGATCAGAAAGGCAACGATGGTCACGCCCAGCAGGACTGGGATCGCGATCAGCAGGCGGCCGAGGACGAACCGTGCCATGCGCTCTCTTTCCCTTGATACGGCCGTTTCGTGGTGGTGACCGAACTCAGGTGAGCGCCGCGGTGTGGAAGAACGGGTAGCCGGTCACGCCGAAGTGCATGTCCTTCAGGTTGCTGGCCGCGGAGAAGACACCACTGACGTTCCACAGTGGCAGGAAGATCGCCGCTTCCATCAGCGTGTGCGTGATCTGCTGCCACAACTCGGTGCGGGCCGCCTCGTCCACCGTTCCGTTGGCCTTGAGGATCCCGGAGTCGACGGTCGGGTCGGTGTAGTGCGCCCAGTTGAAGCCCGCCTTGATGTTCGCCGAGTTCACCAGGTTGTTCAGCAGGTACGGGTCCACGTCGTAGTAGAAGATCGCGGACAGGTTCTGCACACCCTGGTTGTAGGACGCGGCCGCCGTGACGAACGGCTGGGACGTCGTCTTCGCCGCGATGCCGACGGCCTTGAGCTGGCTGACCACGAACTGGGTCGGCAGGTCGAAGCCGTTCGCCGACTGGATCAGGATCTCCAGTTCCAGCGGCTGGCCGTTCTTGGTCCGCGTCGCGTTGCCGCTCGCGGTCCATCCCGCACTGTCCAGCAGACTCTTGGCCTTCGTCGGGTTGAACGCGTACATCGTGTCGTCGGCCTTGTTGTAGCCGGGTGTCGTCGGGGTCAGCACGTTGTGTGCCGCCTCGTACGCGCCCTGCAGCACGGTCTTGTTCAGCGTGTCCTGGTCGACGGCGAAGTTGATGGCCTGGCGCACCTTGAGATCGTCGGTCGGGCCCTTGGTGACGTTGATCGGGTAGCCGTAGGGCTGGCCGGTCGACGGCAGGTTGTAGTGGGTCAGGCCACTGGTCGACTTGACGGTCTTGATGTCGTTCGGGTTCAGGTTCATGGCCAGCTGCAACTGGCCGGTCTGCAGCGCGTTGAAGCGCGCGGTGGGGTCCGTGAGGATCTTGTAGGTGATCGTCTTCAGCTTCGGCGGACCGGACGGGCCGAACGCGGTCGGGCCCCACTTGTACTTCGGGTTGGCCACGACCGTCATGTGGTCCTGGGTCACGTACTCCTGGAACGTGAACGGCCCGGTGCCCACCGGGTGCGCCGCGAGGCCCGCGTGACCGTACTTCTTGATCGCGGCGGGGGAGACCATGTTGAACAGGTTCGTCGTCATCTCGTGCACGAACGCGGCGTTCGGGCTGCTGAACACGACCTGGGCCGTGTACTGGTCGATGACCTTGGTTTCCTTGTACGGGCCCAGTGAACCGATCGCCGAACGTGACTTCGTGGCCGGGTTGACGATGTGGTCGAAGGTGGCCTTGACCGCGTTCGCGTCGAAGTGCGTGCCGTCGTGGAACTCGACGTCCTGCCGCAGTTTGAACGTGTAGGCGGTGCCGTCCGGGGACACTTCGTAGCTGGTCGCCAGGCCGGGGTAGTACTGCTTGCCGCCGCCGGGGGTCGGCAGCCACCACACGAGCGGGTCGAAGATGCCGTCCAACATGAACTCTGCGACCACCAGGCCGGTCGCACCTGGATCGAGTGAGTCGGGCTCCTGGTACACGCCGACCGTCAGCGTGTCCGACTTCTTCGTGGCAGCGGTGCCACCGGAGGAGCCGCTACCGCAGGCGGCCAACAGATAGCCGGCGCCCGCGACACCGACGGTCGCGCCGGACAGCGTGAGGAACCGCCTGCGGGACAGCCCCGCGGACAAGATCGATGACGACGATGAGGGTGACTGGGCACGTGCCAGCCACGACGACTCGTCCGGCGAGCTCAGCTCTGCCATGTCGGGCATATCCAGCTCCATCCTCGGGTTCGGCGTCGGCACTGCGCCTGCCAAGGAAACTGATCGTACTGTGATATTTCACTAGCACAAGAGTAAACGGTATCTGATCTGTTACGACTGATGAATGCGTCGTAACAGGACATTGTGTTGCCAGTGTTGAGTTGCGAGTCGATCACCTTCGGTGATCGACGCCCTCGCTGGAGTACACAGAGGATCCCGTATGCGCGCCGACTCCGCTCGCGGAGAATCGGACGGGTGAACCGCGCGGCGCTGGCTGCGCGCCGAGCCGCTGTCCGTTGTGGACGAGCTGCCGCCCGAGGTGCTGGTGCCGGCCTGGGCACACAGTGTCTCGACCTGGCCGAACGGCGGATCTGACCTTGCCTAGGAGGTGCGGACCGGCTGGCCGTAGCCGAACTTGCCGGTTCTGTCGATGCCGTGCGATGTCCAGCTGTACAGGTGCAGTTGCAGGCCGTCGGGGTCGTCGAAGACCAGCAGCCAGCCGATGGACGCCTCGATCACCGGCGAGTGCGGGATGCCGAGCCCGTCCCTCGGCGGCCGCTGTGTTGACCCGCAGCGTGAGCTGGGTGTCGCCAAGGCCGGTGCGCCTCATGGCAGATCCCGTCAAGAGGGCGTACCGATCCCCGGCGCGCGCCGCAACCCGCGCGCGTATCCGAGAGGCCGCCACCCGCCTGTTCGTGGCGCAGGGCTACGTCGCGACGACCCTGCGCCAGGTCGCCGCGGCGGCCGGGGTCGGCGAGCGCACCCTCTATGACGCGTTTCCGTCCGACTGGCTGCTGGCAGTGATCAGCCAAGAACTGCTCGGTTAACGGACACCGTCCCACAGCGCACGCTCGTCGCCTGCCGGGTCGTCGACCTCCTCGATCTTGTCGGTGATCAGGGCCATGGTGCGGGTGCTCGCGGTGTACTGGTCCCAGCCCGGCGTGCCGGTGGCGATGAACGACACCCACGCGGCGTGGGCGGTGTCGGCGACCGTCTGGGACGGCGTGGCGCCGATGAGCGGATGCACGTCCGCCCGGTGCGCTGTGTCGAACACGAACGGGATCTCGACGGCGTGGCAGGCGCCCAGCCGGTTGTTGGCATCGACCCCGGGGTGATCGAAGCGGTACACCCAGGTGGCCCCGGTGCGGGCCTCGGCGACACGCAGCCCCGGGATGCCGAAGAACCAGTCGGTCACCAGGGCGGCGAGCACGTCACCGGGGCTGGCACCGGGCCGGTTCGCCCGGTAGACGGCGAGACCGTCCGGCGTGAGGCCGTAGCCGGCGGCGGCCGCTTCCAGCGCGGCGTCGTCGATCATGTCGATGGCGCCGGGTGCGACCAGGAACAGCCGCGCCTCCTCCAGGTTCGACCCGATCAGCAGCGGCACATTGTCGCCCTGACCTGCCGCGATGGCATCCAGCGGCGCAGAGGGCAGCACAGTGCCGTCGACCGTCGGCGCGAAGGGCAGCAGGCTCAGCGCGAGCGAGCCCCATCTGGCCGGATCAGGCGCGGTCTGCACCTCGACCACCAGGTCGGACGCAGTGCTGACCAGCTTGTCCAGCGGCACCGCCGTGATGGCGTCGTGCTCGGCCGGCACGCCGAGGGCGTCGGCGAGGTAACCGGCGACGGTCCGGCCCTGCTCCGGGGTGAGGGCGTGCGCCGCGGCCCCGGACTGGGCGATCGCCTGCGCGAACAGCCCGTCCGCCGTCGGCATGGACAGCAAGGTGGTGACGCTCATGGCCCCGGCCGACTCACCGGCCACGGTGACCCGAGCCGGGTCACCGCCGAACGCGGCGATGTTGTCCCGCACCCAGCGCAGCGCCGCGACCTGGTCCAGGATGCCGAGATTCGCGTTGCCGTCGTCCAGGTACAGGAACCCCTCGGCGGACAGGCGGTAGTTGATGGTCACGCAGACGACGCCGTCCCTGGCGAACGCCGTGCCGTCGTAGGCGCCGACCGAGCCGGAACCGTTCATGAACGACCCACCGTGGATCCACACCAGCACCGGCAGTCCGGCAGCCGAGGGATCAGGCGTCCACACGTTGAGGTTGAGGCACTCCTCGCCGGGCACGGTGACTTCGGGGAACAGTTCTTGGTACTGCGGCGGGTAGTCACCCTTCGGCGGTGTCGGCCCGTACTCGGTCGCCCGCCGGACGCCGGTCCACGCCGGCACCGGCTGCGGCGGCCGCATCCTGTTGGCACCAAAGGGAGCTGCCGCGTAGGGCACACCGAGGAACGCGGTCACGCCATTTCCGCTGAGTCCGGCGACCTCCCCGCTCTCGATCATTACCACGGGCGCCTGCGTCGCTTCGCTCATCTGTCGCTCCATCGCCACATTTTCGCGGAATCGTGCACACTGTGCGCCGCACCATCAACCGTGTCAACGCCCCCCTCGATGATGTATTTCTGGCTGGCACGAGGGTGTCCGCTGCTCACTCGATCGGTGGGCGTGCTGGTGTCGCAGTATCTGATCGGTGTCCGGATGGTCCTGTTCGACATGGCGCTGCGACAACCGCGCGCCTGAGCAGGGGGATGATCACATGTCGAATCCGGGCCAACCGACCATCGCACCGGGCGCCAGCGGAACTGCCGTGCGCCGGCTACAGCGGGCACTGCGGCGCACACCCGATCTCGATATCGCCCTGGACGGTGTGTTCGGCACGCGGACCGAAACCGCTGTCCGGCGGTTCCAGCAGTCGGCCGGACTCACCGTCGACGGCATCGTCGGCCCGCTCACGTGGGCGGCGCTGCCCGACGGTGGTCCGATGCCGGAACTGAAGGAGGGCAGCACCGGCGACGTGGTGCGCAGCCTGCAACGGGTGCTCACCAACGGCGCGCCCGGTCAGTGGCAGACCACGCCGCAGGGGGTCGACGGCACGTTCGGCCCGCACACCGAGGCGTCGGTGCGGGCGTTCCAGACCTGGGCGCACGTCACGGTCGACGGCATTGTCGGCGACCTGACGTGGAGCGTGTCGCTGCACGCCGCCAGCGCGACGCTGGAAAGCGCCGTCGGTCTCCAGTACGTGGTCGACTGACCGAAAGCTCCCGGCGGGAACCATCCCCGCCGGCAGCACAATCCGGCTGTCCCGGCGTCTTCCGGCTAGCTGGAATGCGGTGCCGCCGCCCGGCGACCATCCTGGTCGGCATGCCCATGCGCTGTCTGCTCGTCGACGACAACGCCGGGTTCCTGGAGTCGGCCCGGGTCTTGCTGGTGCAACAGGGACTCGACGTCTCGGTCGCATCGACGGGCGCCGAGGCCGAACTGCGTGTGAGCGAGTGGCGACCCGATGTCGTGCTGCTGGACATCGACCTGCGCGGGGAGAGCGGTTTCGACGTGGCACGCCGGTTGGCGGGCTCGCCTGTCGCCGGTCTGGGGATTATCCTCGTGTCCACACACGCTGAGAGGGACTACGCGGAGCTCATCGACGCGAGCCCGGCGCTCGGCTTTCTGCCGAAGGTGTCGGTATCGGCCGGTGCCATCCGTGCACTGCTCGGCCGCCGAGCTGGCTAACGGGATTCCAGGAACCTGACGACAGCCAGCACTCGGCGGTGATCGTCGCCGCTGTCGGGGAGCCGAAGCTTGGTGAGGATGTGTTGCACGTGCTTCTCGACCGTACCTTCGGTGACCCACAGCGAGCGGGCGATACCGGAATTGGAGCGGCCTTCGGCCATCAGCGCGAGCACTTCCCGCTCCCGGGCACTGAGTGCGCCCAGCGGGTCGTCCTTGCGATGCGCCCGCAGCAGTTCCCGCACCAGCGACGGGTCCACAACGGACCCGCCACGCTGTATTCGGTCCAATGTGTCCAGGAATTCCCGCACGTCGGTGACACGACTCTTCAGCAGGTAGCCGACCCGGTCGCCGCTGGCCAGCAGGTCCATCGCGTGCTCGACCTCGACGTACGCGGACAGCAGCACGATCCCGATGTCGCCGAACTCCTCGCGGATCGCACGGGCCGCGGCCAGACCTTCGGTGCGATGGCTCGGCGGCATCCGGATGTCGATCAGGGCCAGGTCCGGCCGGTGTTCGTGGACCAGAGCGAGCAGGGCCGTCGCGTCACCGGCCTGGCCGGCCACCTGGAAACCGGACCGCTGCAACAGGCTCGCGATACCCTCGCGGAGCAGGACGTCGTCGTCGGCCACGACCACCCGCCCCCGGACGGCGGTGCTGTCCGGGAGTTGTTCTGGCGCTGGACTCGTCATGCACACCGTCTCCGCTGAGGGTCGGATGCCATGAAGCCTATCGCGCGTGGCGGCCTGACCCTCCGCGTTCTCGGCACCGGCACGACGCTGGCGCTGATCGTCGGAGTGTCGTTCGCGGTGCTGCTCCGGGCGATCTTCGCGCAACGTGACACAGCACGACTGGCCGTGCACTCGCAGGAAGTGCTCGCCAGCGCCAATCGACTGGAACGGTTGGTCGTCGATCTGGAAACCGGTCCACGTGGTTACCTGCTCACCGGCCAGGAACGGTTCCTCGGGCCGTGGATCACGGCCAGGGTGGCGGCGCCGAACGAGGCGGCGAACCTGCGGCGGCTCGCGCAGGTGCCCGAGCAGCGGCAGCTTGCCGAACGGATCGACCAGCTCGTCGGCTCCTACATCACCGACTACTCCGATCCGCTGGTCGCCGCG
>DASUJK010000365.1:0-2970 GCA_036279295.1 Pseudonocardiaceae bacterium
TCAGACCAGCGAAGCGAACCCCGGTCACCTCCCGCGCATCACCGCACTGACCATCGCGCTGACCATCGCGCTGACAAGGCGTCGCGGCAGCGGATGTAGCGACAACCAATCAAGTTTGTCGCGGCTGCATGTCGAAACGCCCGTCGACTCGAAGCCGCCCGGAGGTTAGACTTGTGGCCGAGCGCGGGAGGGCGCTTCCGGGTCCGCGGGCAGGACACAGTCCACCTCCATCAGCGGTGCTGTCGATGCTGGTTTCTTCCTCGGCCTGTGCACGCGGACCCCAGGCAGAAGAGGGAGATACCCCATGTCCCGAGCACTGCCCGAGCACCCGAACCTGGATCATCTACGTCGGCAGGCCAAAGCACTGCGCGCCGCGGCCCGCGTCGGTGACGCCGACGCCGTGTCTCGCATCGCCCGCTACCTGCCGGACGCGCCGATCACCCTGTCGGTCGCCCAGTTGGTGATCGGCCGGGAGTACGGCTTCCACAGTTGGCCCGAACTCAAGGCCGAGGTCGTGGCCCGGACACTGCCCACGCCGCAACGTGTAGCCGCGCTTCTCGCCGCGAGTGTCGAGGGCCGAGTCGAGCAGGCGCGCCGACTCCTGACCAGTGACCCTCGCATCGCGGGCGAGGACATCCGCACCGCTGCCGTACTCGGCGATGGCGCTCGGGTACGGGCGCTCATCGACGCCGACCCGGCGACAGCGACCACACCGGACACCGACCGAGGCTGGCCGCCACTGCTGTACGCGTGCCATTCCCGCTGGCACACCATCGACCCCGCCCGGACCACCGGCATCGTGGAAGTCGGCCGGCTGCTGCTGGACGCCGGTGCCGACCCGAACACAGGTACCGGCGGCTCCCCGCACGCCGACTCCTACCGGTCCGCTCTGTCCGGTGCGGCCGGTGTCGCGAACAATCCAGCGTTGGCCGCCCTGCTGCTCGACCGCGGCGCCGACCCCGACGACCACCGATCACTGCGCCACGCGGTCCACCACCCCGATCACGCCTGCCTGACGCTGCTGCTCGCCCACGGCGCCCGGGTCGATGGCACACACGCGCTGAGCGCGGCCGCCGAGGCCGGCGACGTCGACGCCGTTCGTCTGCTGCTCGAGACGGGTGCCGACCCCGGTTGGCCGCTGACATCGCCGGCACCCGCCGGACACCTGGCTGACCGATCGGTCAATCCACTGGTCGCCGCTGTGCACGCGGGCGTCGCCGCCACCACGGTGGTCGAGCTCCTCCTGGCCGCCGGAGCCGACCCGAACCCGTCCACCTGGGATGGCGTATCGCTACCGCGCCAAGCCATGCGACGGGGAGCCATCGCCATGGCCGCCGCGCTGGTGCGCCATGGCGCCATCGATGACACCAGTGTGGTGGACGAATTCCTCGGCGCCTGCCGCCGAGCCGACAGCACCACCGCACGGCGGCTACTCACCGCCCATCCCGAACTATCCGGGAAACTGTCCGATGAGGACCTTATGACGTTCGTCGAAGCCGCGGGCAGCGACAGTCTCGACGCACTCAACCTCATGCTCGACCTGGGTTTCCGTATCGACACTCGTACTGATCAGGGTGAGACCGCGTTGCACGAGGCCGCCTACGCCGGCCGTGTCGACGTCGCGGCCCTGCTGCTGCGCCAGGGTGCCGAACTCGACGCCCGCGATGCTCGCTTTGGCTGCACGCCACTGTGTTTCGCCACGGTTGGCAGCGGCGAACGACCAACCTACAGCCCTGACGCGGAGTGGGCCGCCACTGTGCGCCTACTGCTGGACGCGGGCGCGGCGACCACCGGTGTGTGGATCCAGGACAAGCCGCCCAGCGACGAAGTCGCCGCTGTCCTGGCGGGCTACGGCATCACCGGGCCGAACGACGAGGACGACGCGCCGGACACCGACCCGCCCGACCCGCAGGTTGTGCGGGAGTTGGCCGGCCGGTTGACCCGCGCACTGGCCGGCGAGGATCTCGACGCGCTCGCTGTCTTGCTGCACCCACGCGCCCGCTGGGGCAGCTGCACCAACCGCGGCCAGGTCCTGGACTGGTATCGGGCACGCCACGAGTCCGGTGTCCGAGCGCAGGTCCGTGACACGCTCATCCAAGGTGACGTCATCCTGCTCGACATGGTCGTCCGCGAGCCGCCAGGCACCTCGTGGCCGCCCGGTCCACACACCCTGTGCCAGGCGTTTCAGGTCGTAGAAGGCGCGATCGGCGAGATCCGCGGCTACCCGACCGTCGCCGACGCCATGGCGGCCCTGTAGTGCGGAGTGCCGATGGTGAACGCGACGGCATCGCATCAACCGGCATCGAATCAATGACGCGGGCGTCCATAAAGGTCGACATGGGTCACTACGGGTGCTCGCCGCGGTCTCGCTGTAGCGCCCGCAGCAACAGTGGCAGACCGACCAGCGCGGGGAGCAGCCAGTAGGTCAGGTGCGGCAATCGGTCCCACAAGGGCAGGCTAGGGCCGTTGTCGACATAGAAGCCTGTGAGCAGGGCGATGTAGGAGAGCGCCATGCCCGTACCGTGCACCCGCAACCAGACTGGCCAGCCGAGCCACTCGTGCCTTCTCGCCAGGACTCCGACTCCGGCCGCCACGTAACCCAGGGTGCCGATCGCCAACAGGTGAGCATCGTGTGGCCACCGCAACGCCGAGAGCAGCACCAGGGACGCGAACGTGACCGACAGGCACCAGAAATAGATCGTCCCGGTCCGCGGATGACGTCCCGGCCGCTTGGGCGACGCGGCGGCGATCGCTCCGCTGACCACGGCTGCGACGCCAGCCGGCACGTGCACAGCCAGAATCGCCAGGAACAGCGGGGCCGTGGACCCGACCTCGACCCCCAACTCGCGACCAGCCATCTGAACCACCACCTCAATGGATAGCATCACTACCCTTCCAGTACGGTAGCCCACCTCCGCCCCGAAGGGTAGGGTTGCTACCCATGAGGGCAGAGGCGTTGAAAGGCCACCT
>DASUJK010000366.1:0-8049 GCA_036279295.1 Pseudonocardiaceae bacterium
GGGTGACCGACTGCGGCCGGGTGAACTCACGCAACCCGTCCTCACCGTGGATCCGGCCGAATCCGGAGTCACCGGGGCCGCCGAAGGGCAGCGTGGGCACGGCGGCGTAGGACAGCACCGAGTTCACCGACACCGTGCCTGCGCGCAGCCGGGCGGCCAGTTCCGGCCCGTGGGCCTTGGAGAACACGGCGGCACCGAGCGCGTAGCGGCTGTTGTTGGCCAGCCGGACCGCCTCGTCGGCGTCCGGCACCCGGTTGATGACCACGGTCGGGCCGAACGTCTCGTCGGTGACGGCGATCGAGTCCTCCGGCACGTCGACCAGCACCACGGGGCTCACGTAGGGCGCGCGGACGGAGTCCACACCGCCGAGCACCGCCTTGCCGCCGCGGTCCAGCGCGTCCGCGATGTGTTCCCGCACGATGTCCACCTGGGACGGCATGATCATCGGCCCGATGTCGGCGCCCGAGTGCGAACCGGTACGCAGCGGGCGGGCCTTGGCGATCACCTTGGCGACGAACTCGTCGGCCAGCGAGTCGACTACGTAGACCCGCTCCACCCCGGCGCACGACTGACCGGCGTTGGCCATCGCACCCCACACGGTGGCGTCGGCGGCCTCGTTCACGTCGGCGTCGTCGGCCACGATCAGCGCGTCCTTGCCACCGCACTCCAGCAGCACCGGGGTCAGGGATTCCGCGCACGCCGCCATCACCCTGCGACCGGTGGCCGCCGACCCGCTCAACGCGATCTTCGCGGCGCCGGCCCGACACAGTGCGGCGCCGGTGTCACCCGGACCGGTGACGACGGTGAACACGGGCTGTTCCGGTACCACCTCGGCGAACAACTCGGCCAGCCATTCACCCACACCCGGGGTGTACTCGCTCGGCTTGAACACCACGGTGTTGCCGGCGGCCAGGGCGTAGGCGATCGAGCCCATCGGCGTGAACACCGGGTAGTTCCACGGGCCGATCACACCGACCACGCCCAGCGGCAGGTACTCGATCGTGGCCACCTGGTTGGCCATCAGCAGACCGGCACTCACCCGCCGCTTCCGCAGCACGCGCTCGGCATTGTTGGCAGCCCAGTGCAGGTGGTCGATCACCAGGACCACCTCCAGGCGGGCGTCGTCGGCCGGTTTGCCGGTCTCGCTGCAGATCAGCGTCACCAGTTCCTCGACCCGGCGCGCCATCAGCCTGCGCCACGCGTCCAGCCGCGCCTTGCGGCCGTCGAACTCCAGGTCCACCCACCAGTTCGCCGCCACACGTGCCGCGATCACGCGCTGTCGCACCTCGTCCGGACCGTGCACCGGATGCCTGCCGACGATCTCACCTGTTCGGGGGTCGACCGAGTTGAATCGGTGAGCCGGCTCACCGCTCCCGGTCGGGGCATCCTCCAGGGTCGGCCGAGCCATCGGTCCTCCTCGACGGAGTGAATCACGGCATGCAGGGTCACGGTGGTTCAGGTCACGCTCCGCTTCGGGAACGATCCAGATGCTCGATGCGTCCCACTAGACGTACGGACCACAACGACGTGGCTGACGACCACCACATCGATGGGAGCAGTCTCTCATGCGGAATCATGTACGCCGCCTGATCAGGTGGATGGACTCGCACACCCTGCTGGCCTTCAACCCCGCTGTGCAGTTCCGTCAGCAGACCCCGCACCAGGACTGACCGGGGGCGCCACGGGCCGTAGCCCGGCCCAGAGCGCGAAGAAGATCGCGACCAGCAACATCGGCACACCTGTCCACAGGTTGACGTTGATGTGCACGTCCCGCCCGCGAGCGGGCAGGGCGGTGTCAGCCATGACAGCTCTCCAATCACCAGAACACGATGTTCAGCGCCAACGTGATCGCGAGCGCGCCGATGCCGAGCACCAGCGGCGCCGGTACCAGGCGCGGTCACCGGGGGCCGGGTCACCGCGCAGCGAACCGCGGGGTGTCAGCGACCAGACCAGGCCGCGCAGCTCGGACTCCGGTTTCGGCTGGGTGGCCAGCGACACGACCACGCTGACGACGACGTCCACCACGAACGCCACCAGAGCGCCGACGAAACTCGGACCCTGCGTGTCGGTGCTGCCGAAGACGGTCAGCGCACCGGAACTGGCCAGCGCGAACACGATGACGGCCGACACCGTGCCGGCCACCAGCCCGGACCAGCCTGCCGCCCTGGACATCCGCTTCCAGAACAGCGCGAGGATGAACGTGGCGAACAGGGGTGCGTTGAAGAAGCTGAACAGCGTCTGCGGGTAGTTCATGATGTTGCCGTAGCCGCTGGCGATGAACGCGGCCGCGATCGCCACGACGCAGCCGACCACGGTGATCAGCCGACCGACCCGCAGGTAGTAGTCGTCCGGTCGGTCCTTGCGTACGTAGGCCTGCCAGATGTCGTAGGTGAACACGGTGTTGAACGAGCTGATGTTGGCCGCCATGCCGGCCATGAACGCGGCCAGCAGACCGGCGATCGCGACGCCGAGCATGCCGGTGGGCAGCAGGTCGCGCATCAGCAGTTCGGTGGCGTTGTGGTAGTTCACACCGTCCAGCGACTGAAGTTTCGGGTTCGCGGCCTGCGCCAGGTTGAACTTGGCCAGCTCCGGCGACAGGACGGCGGACAGCATGCCGGGAATGAAGATCACCAGCACGATGAACGTCTTCGGGACGCGCCGATCAACGGTGTCCGCCGGGCCGCCGACATGTTCTTCGCCGACAGCGCCCGCTGCACCTCGGCGAAATTCGTCGTCCAGTAACCGAACGACAGCACGAAACCCAGGCCGAACACGATGCCGAGCACGGCGAACACCGGGTTGTGGATGCCGGTGATGTTGGTGCCCGGCCAGGACGACAGCTGCGCGTTCGCGTCCAGTCCGGTGGCGCGGATCTTGTCCTCCAGGCCCTGCCAGCCGCCCACCTTGTAGAGGCCGACGACGGTCAGCGGGATCAGCAGCGCCAGGATGACGAAGAACTGCATGACCTCGTTGTAGATCGCGGCGGACAGGCCACCGAGTGTGGTGTAGGCCAGCACGATCGCGGCGGCGACCACGATGGACAGCCACAGCGGCCAGCCCAGCAGCAGGTGCACGACGGTGGCCAGCGCGTACAGGTTGATGCCCGCGATCAGCACCTGTGCCACGGCGAAGCTGATCCCGGAACACCATGGCCGGCACGGCGCCGATCCAGTAGTAGTGCACCGTCGGCACGCCGAACTGAGCGCCGTTGGCCGTCATGCCGAAGATCTCGACCGCGCCCAGGTTCGCCGAGATGAACGCCAGGCCCGTCACCCAGGCAGGCATCGAGCGGCCGGACAGGAAGAAGTCCAGGCTGGTGGACACCGAGCGGCGAGCCATCGCGCCGATGCCGAGGACCAGCACGAAGTAGACGGCGATGAGGATGTAGTCGATCGGTCCGGCGTTCAGCCGGAGATCCGCGTCAGCGAGCAGCACCTGCCCTCCCATCTACGTCATTGCATGCAATTCGCTATTCGGACAGTCGTTTCCAGCGGGTTGACCGCCCCCTGTACGCGGGCGCGACCGGGCCGGGGCGAGACTGGGTGCCGTGACAGCGACCCTCGCCGGCTATCCGCACCTGCCGCCGCTGGACCTGACCACGGTGTTCACCGGGTGGAGCGCGGACCTGCCGACCATCGTGTTCGTGGTGCTGCTCGGCTTCGGTTACGTGGCCGCGGTGCACCGGTACGCGTCGACCACCGGCACGCCGTGGCCTCGCTCGCGCAACGTCGCGTTCTTCGGCGGCCTGGCGCTGATCGCGCTGATGGGCGTGTCGTTCTTCGGCACGTACGCGGACACGCTGTTCTGGGTGCGCGCGGCCGAGGTGATCACGCTGCTGATGGTGGTGCCGCTGTGCCTGGCGCTGAGTTCACCGGTCGCGTTGGCGCTGGCCACGCTGCCGGTGCGCGGTCAGGAGCGGTTGCGCGCGGTGCAGGCCAGCCGGTTCGCCCGGGTGCTGACGTTTCCGGCGACGGCGTCGTTGCTGCTGGTCGCGACTCCGTGGGCGCTGTACTTCACCGGCTGGTACCCGGCGGTGCTGACCGACTCCGTTGTCGACCACCTGACGCGGTTGGCGTTGCTGCTGGTCGGGTTCTTGTATTTTTACAGCCGGTTGCAGCTCGATCCGGTGCCGCACAAGTACCCGCACATGATCTCGGTGGTCATCACGTTCGTCGAGGTGATCTTCGACGCCGCACTCGGGCTGGTGCTGTGGCTCAACCCGCACATCGTGGCGGAGGCGTACTACCAGGGCGTCGGCCGCGGCTGGGGCCCCACGTCGCGCGACGACCAGATCTTCGGCGCAGGTGTGCTGTGGCTGGTCGGCGACCTGGCCGGCCTGCCGTTCCTGGGCGCCCTGATGAAGCGCATGGCGCACGACGACGCGGTCGAAGCCACCGAGATCGACAAGCAGCTGGACGAGCAGGACGCGGTCGACGCGGCACTGCCGCCGGACCCGGAAACCGGCCGGCCCACGAAGTCCCGCCTGTGGTGGGAGGACGACCCCCAACTGGCCGATCGCTTCCGCAGAGGGCAAGGCTGACCGGGACGGCTCAGCAGTCCGGGTCGTCGAAAGCAAACGCCGCGTCGAGCAGGGCCTTGACCTTGCCGGCCTGCTCACCGTTGGCATACAGGGCGAACCGGGCCGCGGCCAGGTCGTGACACTCGCTGTCCACCCGGCTGCCCACGACCCACACGACGACGACATCGCCGCTGGGCTCGATCCGGTAGACGATCCGATGCTGACGATCGGCGATAGCGAACTTGCCGAAGCCGGTCAGTTGACCGCCGAGCGGCTGGCCTTGCCACTCAGGACTTGTCCGCAACCGCAACAGTTTGCGGAACACCCTTCGCTTCGCGGCACCGTCCAGACCGGCGATGTCCTCCTTGGCGTCCGGCAACAGAACTACACGAGCCACGATGTGTCAGTCCTCGTCGTCCCCGAGTTGGGCGTCACTCTCAAGTTCGGCCAGGTCGATCCCGAAGGATGCCGCCGCGTCCGCCAAACTTCATGGCAGCCCCCGCTACACGACTACCAAGAATTCAACGCAGAGTCCTGAGCGATCCGCTAGAACAGGCGGAACTCGTCGCTTTCGATGCCACGCAGGGTGTCGTAGTCCAGGGTCACGCAACGGATGCCTCGGTCCTCGGCCAACGTGCGGGCCTGCGGCTTGATCAGCTGGGCCGCGTAGATGCCGCGGACCGGGGACAGCAGCGGGTCGCGGTTGAGCAGTTCCAGGTACCGGGTCAGCTGCTCGACGCCGTCGATCTCGCCGCGCCGTTTGATCTCGACGGCCACCGTGGCGCCCGCGTCGTCGCGGCACAGGATGTCGACCGGGCCGATCGCCGTGGGGTACTCACGGCGCACCAGGGTCCAGCCGTCGCCCAGTGTGGAGATGTGCTCGGCGAGCAGCTCCTGGAGGTGCGCCTCGACGCCGTCCTTGACCAGGCCCGGCTCGATGCCCAGCTCGTGCGCTGAGTCGTGCAGCACCTTCTCCATCGTGATCACGAGCTTCTCGCCCGCCTTGTTCTGCACGGTCCACACATCGCCGTCGTCGATGAGCCAGCACGGCGGACTCATCCAGTTCAACGGCTTGTAGGCCCGGTCGTCGGAGTGCACCGACACCGACCCGTCCGCCTTGACCAACAGCAGCCGCTGCGCCATCGGCAGATGAGCGGTCAACCGGCCGACATAGTTCACCTGGCAGCGGGCAATCACGAGACGCACCGAGCCAGGGTAGGAGATCGCCGACTCGGGTTAGATGGCGGCGTGGAACAACAGGCCTCCCGGCAGGTGTACGCCAACCAGTGGATGACCGTGCGCGAGGACGACATCCGCAGGCCGGACGGCACACCCGGCATCTACGGCGTCATCGACAAGCCGGACTACGCCCTGGTGATCGCCGTCCGCGACGACGAGGTGCACCTGGTCGAGCAGTTCCGGTACCCGCTCGGTATGCGCCGCTGGGAGTTCCCCCAGGGCACCGCGCCGAACCTGGCCGACCTGCCGCCCGCCGACCTGGCCGCCCGCGAACTGCGCGAGGAGACGGGGTTGCGAGCCGACCGGCTGACCCAGATCGGGCTGTTGGACGTGGCACCCGGCATGTCCAGCCAGCGCGGCCGCGTGTTCCTGGCCACCGGGCTCACCGCGGGACGGCCGGAGCGGGAGGTCGAGGAACAGGACATGCGTTCCGCCTGGTTCACCCGATCGACAGTAGAGGACATGATTACCAAGGGTGACATAACCGACGCACAGAGCATTGCCGCCTATGGCTTGCTCTTGCTCCATGAACGCACCGTTGACCAGCCGACGAGCGATCTGTGGCAGGCTCGGGGGGATTCGGCTCAGTAGGCGCGGGCAACCCAACAGTGGCCTCACGCGTCCCCGTTCGGGGTAAACGGTGACCCGCGGCGGTCACAGCTGGTGACAGGCAGGCAAGGAGACTCTGTTGGGCGACGAGCACTGGGACCAGCCCCGCCAGGGCGATCTCGGCGGCGCCCGACGCCCGGAGCCCACGCCGCGGCAGCAACCAGGCACACCGCAATCAGGCACACCGCAATCAGGCACACCGCGGCCAAAAGGAACACGACCCACTCCGCCCGCGCAGGCCGAGCCGGCAGCACCCAAGCCGCCAGCGCAGGGCAAGCCCGCACAACCCAGGCCGGCCGCGCCAGCCAAGCCGGCACCCGGACCCAGGCCGCCCGCGCCGGCCAAGTCCCCCGCCGCGGCCGGGCGGCCCGAGCGACGGGTGCGGCCGCACCCCACCGTCGCGCCACCCAAGAGCCCGCCCGGTGCCGCTGATCCGACCGAGGTCATCGAGGGCGCAGGCCACTTCGATGGTCTCACGTTCGACGGCATCACCGACGAGATGGCACCGGCGCCCCCGCCAGCTGACGTCGTGGCCAAAAAACCCACGCCAGCGGCAGCCACAAACGCCAGGACCGGACGCCGAGTCGCCGCCATCGCCGGTTACACCGTCCTCGGCCTGGTCTCGCTGCTCGTCCTCGGCCTGACCGGCTACTCGTGGGGCCAGCTGAACACCCTGGACACCGGCATCCACAAGTCCGACGCGCTGATCAGCCCGACCGAGAAGAAATCGCTCAACGGCGACACCAACATCCTGATCATGGGCCTGGACAGCCGGCTGGACGAGAACGGCAAACCGTTGCCGCAGAACATCTATGACGCGCTGCACGCTGGTGACGACAGCGTCGGCGGCTTCAACGCCAACGTGCTGATGCTGCTGCACGTGCCGGTGCACGGCCAGGCGGTGGAGATCTCCATCCCCCGCGACGACTACGTGAACCTGCCCGGCTGCCCGGACGGCACGTGCAAGGAGAAGATCAAACAGGCGTACGGCCTGGCCCGCGATCAGGCCTACAACAAGCTCCGCGGTCAGGGTGTCACCGGCGCCACGCTGGAGCAGGAGGCCAGGGACGCCGGTCGCAAGGAGGAGGCCGACACCGTCAGCCAGTTCCTCGGCGGTATCCCGATCGACCACTTCGTCGAGGTGACGCTGGTGGCGTTCTTCCAGATCGCGCAAGTCGTGCAGCCGGTCACGGTGTGCGTGGCCAAGACGACCCACGACACGTACTCGGGCGCCAACTTCAAGGCCGGCACCCAGCGGCTGTCCGCATCGCAAGCGCTTGCGTTCGTGCGGCAGCGGCGGGACAACGTGAAGGGCGACTTCTACTACCACAATTTCACCGACCTGGACCGCGAGCGGCGGCAGCAGGCGTTCATCTCCTCGCTGTCCTACAAGCTGCGCCAGGCCGGCACGTTCACCAGCCCCACGAAGATCAGCGCGATCCTGAACGTGGCCAAGCAGAACACGGCCATCGACAGCGGCCTCAACCTGCTGGACTTCGCCCAGGAGGCGTCCAACCTGACCGGCGGCCACGTCACGTTCAACACACTGCCGGTGGAGCGCTACGCCGATTTCGGCGGCTCGATCGGCGATGTCAACATCGTCAACGTGCCGATCATCCAGGCCCAGGTGCGCACGCTGCTCGGCATCAAACCACCGTCCGCGACCGACGCCCCGGCGCCGC
>DASUJK010000367.1:0-6832 GCA_036279295.1 Pseudonocardiaceae bacterium
GCGGGACCGACTGGACGCCCCGGACGACCCAGCAGGCATCGCGATCGCTGCGCTGTCATCGGGCCTGACCGATGCCACCGGTGGTCCCGACCGACGTGCCGCCGCCATCGAATTCGCTGCCCTCCTCGACCAGATTCGAGGCCAGGCCGGATTCGAGTCGTTCCTACTGCCACCCGAGCCCGACGAACTGACGCGGCATGCAGCACAGGGGCCGATAGCCGTGTTCAACATCAGCCGTTACCGCAGCGACGTCCTGCTAATCACCACCGAGGCCATCACCCACCTACCACTGCCCGAGCTCAACGCCCAAGACGTCGCCGACAAGATCGACGAGTTCGAGACGGCGATCGACGCCACCAAGTCCACAAACTGGCTGACAGCAGAGGCAGGCGAGGACTCTCTCAGCGAGATCCTCGAGTGGCTCTGGGACGTCGCGATGTGGCCGGTGCTCCGCCAACTCGGCCACATTGACGCGCACCCAGAGGGGCAACCATGGCCGCAGATCTGGTGGGTGCCAGGCGGACTGCTGAGCCTGCTTCCGCTACACGCGGCTGGCTACCACCGGCAAGCAACCGGCGAAACCGTGCTGGACAGAGTCATCTCCTCCTACACACCAACCGTCCGGGCACTCGCCCACGCCCGCGATCGCGCCCCTGGCAGGCCACCTCGACGCACACTCCTCGTAGGCATGCCCACCACGCCAGGCGAGTCGGCGCTACCGAATGTCCATGCTGAATTGTCCATGCTCGAGGAGAGTCTTCCCTCACCCATCAAACTGATTCAGCAAACCAACAGCGCAGTCGTGTCAGAGTTGCCGAACGCGGAGATCGCGCATTTTTCCTGTCACGGAATCAGCAATCCCGGCGACCCTTCCAATAGTATGCTGCTCCTCGAGGACCATCACGAAAATCCATTCACTGTAGCTTGCCTAATTCCCATTCAGCTCCAGCATGCACAACTAGTATATCTCTCTGCATGCGAAACTGCGCGCAACACAGCATTTGAACTGCTGGACGAGGCGATCCATCTGGCATCGGCGTTTCAACTCGCTGGCTACCCTCACGTAATCGGGACTCTATGGACGATCAACGATAGGCTTGCCGTCGACGTCTCTCGCGCGTTCTACGCTGGCCTCACAACCCGAGATGGCGACCTGGACGTATCCGGAAGCGCAGAGGCGCTTCACCATGCCGTCCGCAAACTTCGGACCAACTGGGAATTCACACCGACTCCGTCCAGGTGGGCGGCGTACATACACTCCGGTGGCTGATGGCCAAGAACGGACGCCGAACGGCGACCGTTCGCCGACAGTCTCCATGTCGCCCACTGCCCATAGCTGATACCCTGCTGGCACAGTTCAGCACGGCGCCGGTTGCCAACTCGGAACCCTCCAAGAGAGGCGACCTCTTTACCTGACGGCAAGTGCGAACGAGACCCCCAGCGGTAGCTGTTCAGCTGGTTGGTGGTCGGTGTCGGCGGGTTGAGCCAGGTCTGAGACGATCTTGGCATGGCGGGTTCTGGAGTGTTGGAGGCGATGGTCGAGCAGTTGCTCGCCCGTGTCCAGGACCTGGAAGCCGCTCTGGCGCACCAGATTCTGGTGAACACCACACAAGCCGAACGGATCACCGAGTTAGAACGACAACTGTCGGCTGACTCGTCGAACTCCTCACGCCCGCCGTCCTCGGACGCACCCTGGGACAAGAAACCCGCGAAGAAGCGTTCGGCACGAACTCGCTCGGGCCGTCACCCGGGGAAGCAACCGGGTGCCTCATCGGTATCCCGGAGCCTGATCGATGATCTCCAGGACACGATCACCCTCTCCCCGGACCGGTGCGGGGGCTGTGACGCCTTACTGACGGAGGCACCCGAACATCACCGGGACCGTCGTCAGGTCGTGGACGTGGCACCGGCGCCACCGCCGGTGGTGACCGAGTATCAGCGGGTGTCGAAGGTCTGCGCGTGCTGCGGGGTGGTCACCACACCGTCCTGGGACACCGGTGATGATCACGCTGATGTGGTCGGGTCACCGGGATCACCGGTGCGGATCGGCCCGGAAACCCTCGCGCGTGCGGCGTTGTTGACGTGCGCGCATTATCTTCCGGTCGGGCGGTCGCGACAGTTATTGCGGGCGTTGACCGGAATCGATGTGTCGACCGGGTTCCTGGCCGGTGTCCGAGGCCGCGCGGCCCGCAAGCTGGAGAAGACGTTCCTGCCGCGTGTGCGTGCGTTGCTGGCCGGCGCGCCGGTGGTGCACGCCGATGAGACCACCGGTCGGGCCGCCGGGAGGCTGTCGTATGTGCATGTGGCGTGCACCGAGTATCTGACGGTGTTGCACGTGGGTGGTCGTGGCAGCGCTGACATCGACGCTGGTGGTGTGCTGCCGGTTTTCACCGGGGTGCTGGTGCGGGATGGCTACGCCGGTTACGAACACCTCACCGGCGCGTTGCATGCGTGGTGCGGGGCGCATCTGCTGCGGGATTTACGGTCGATCTCCGATGCAGACCCCGACGGGCAACTCTGGGCGCTGGCGCTGGCCAATACTCTGCTGGATGCCCACCAGGCCGCGCGGGTGGCCCGTGATCAGGGTGTCGACGCGCTGGACACGGTCACGCTGGCTGGTCTGCGTAACTACTATCTTGGTGCGCTGGCCCGAGGTGAGCAGGACAATCGATACGTTCGTGGGCAGTTGGCCGCTGATGCCCGCACCCTGATCCGCCGGTTCCGGCGGTTCGAGGACATGATCCTTCGGTTCGCTACCGATCTGGCTGTGCCGTTCACGAACAACGCGGCGGAAAGAGCTGTCCGACCGGTCAAAGTTCAGCAACGGACCTCCGGCGGGGCCTGGCGGACTCTCGCAGGGTTGGTCGACTTCGCTGTGGTTCAGTCTTATCTGGACACCGCCACCAAGTGGGGCATCGACAAGCTTCACGTCCTGCGTGACCTGTTCACCACTGGTGCATGGCTGCCACCAGCACTCACCCCAACTGAATAGGTACGTGAACAGTGGGTCTGGGAAAGCAATGAGTATCAAAGATATACCGAAATAGTCGGGAATATGAATCGCGACATTAAGGCGGCCAAGGACGAGCTGGCGGCGCGCCGCCAAGATCGCGAGCGAGGTGGTTCTAATCCTGATTGAGAAATCATAGCCGTCCGGTATCGTCTGCACAGTGTCGACCCTGACGCATCGCCGCTACAAGGACGCGCTCGTCGCGATCACCGAGGCAGTCACCATCCGACGTAAGCTGGCTGCCGGTAGTCCTGCGATCTACCAAACGGAGGGTGACGGCAGGGCCTAGCCTTGCTATGTGCTACTGCTGGTCACATGAGCCGGTTACGGACTGGTACTCAGGTGATTCGGCCTAGATACCACATCACTATAGAAATTTGATTTTCGTGGAACGTCCTGTCATGCCGCGAGCGGTAGCGGCTGTGGTCGTCTCGCGCGTTCCGCTGGGGCGGAGTCTATGGCGTCTTTGCGCCTGCCGAGAATCCCATCCACCCAGCTCAAAGACCCGCAGGGTGGTTGCGGCAAGATGACCGCCCGTGCTACTTCGCCTTGCCTACCTGGCCGTGACCAACACCTTCGCAGCCCTGCGCCTGCTACCGATCAGCAACCACGAGAAGGACACCGAGATCCTCCTGCTGCGCCACCAGATCACGGTCCTGGAACGACAACTCCGCGGCACGCGCATGCAGTTCACCCCGCACGACCGCGCCTTCCTTGCCGCGCTGCTGACTCGGCTACCGCGCGACGTCCTGCGGCGACTGCGTTTACTGGTCCGACCCGACACCGTGCTGCGCTGGCACCGCGACCTGATGCGCCACCGCCATGCCCGCACCTGCCGGCCCCACCATCCGGGTCGCCCGCGGACCGTCCGCTCGATCCGCGCCCTGATCCTGCGCCTGGTCCGAGAGAATCCCTCCTGGGGCTACCGCAGAGTCCACGGCGAGCTGGTCACACTCGGCATCGCGGTCGCCGCCTCGACCGTCTGGGAGATCCTGAAGACCGAGGGCATCGACCCAGCACCTAACCGCAGCGCTACCACCTGGGCCGACTTCCTGCGGTCCCAAGCCCACGCGCTGCTGTCCTGCGACTTCCTCGAGACCATCACCCTGACCGGCCGACGTCAGTACATCCTGGCCGTCATCGAGCATTCCACCCGCCGGGTACGGATCATGGGCACCACAGCACATCCCACAGCAGGATGGGTCGCGCAGGCCGCGCGGAACCTCGTCATAGACCTCGACGACGCCGGTGCCACCATCAAGTATCTGATTCGCGACCGGGACGGAAAATACCCCGACCTGTTCGACCAGATCCTGCACGACGCCGGCATCCAGGTCGTGCTCACCGGTATCCGGATGCCCCGAATGAACTCCATCATCGAACGTTGGGTGCAAACCTGCCGACACGAACTACTCGACCGGACGCTGATCTGGAGTGAGCGCCATCTACGTCACGCGCTGCACCAGTTCGAGCACCACCACAACACGCACCGACCCCACCAAGCCCTCAACCAGGCCGCACCGCTGCGCGCAACTCCCGAACCGATCACCGACCCCGCCCGACTCGCCCACCTCAACATCCGCCGACACGATCGACTCGCCGGAGTGATCCACGAGTACGGGCACGCAGCCTGACCAGCCCGGACGGAATATTCGGCAGGCGCAGCGGCACCCGCATCGGCTCAGGGGATGTGAAGGCCAGGCCGGAGACCCGCCGAGTGCACGTGTACTGCGGAGATGACCTGGCCAACTGTCCATTCGCCGAGGGCGGCACGGTGGTCGAGGGGTTGCCGGTGCTGACGGTGGATGAGGAGATCTACCGGCTTGCGCCCGCGTTCCTCATCGCGACGGTGGACAAGTTCGCCCGGCTGGCACGCGAGGGTGAGGCGGCGTCTCTGTTTGGGTATGTGTCGCGGCGGTGCGAGCGGCACGGGTTCGTGCATCCCGACTACAAGCATTGCGACATCAAGGACGGCAACAAGCACCCCGCCAAGGACAGCCTGCCGGCCGCCGCGGTGCGACCGGCGAACCGGCTCCGCCCACCAGACTTGATCATCCAGGACGAGTTGCACCTGATCACTGGGGCGCTCGGGACGACGGTTGGCTTGTTCGAGGTCGCCATCGACGTGATGACCACCTGGCGCACCGCCGACAACCGCCCGGTCCGGCCGTTGCTGGTCGCGTCCACGGCGACGGCACGCAACGCCGCCGACCAGGTCAAGGCGCTGTATGGGCGAGACATCACGATCTTCCCGCCGCAGGTACTCGACGCTGGCGAGACGTTCTTCTCTAAGGAAGAACCGATCTCCGACGAGTTCCCCGGACGACGGTACGTCGGTCTGTCGACGACGGGCGTCCGTCTGACCACCGCCGAGATTCGGGTGGCCGAAGTGCTGATGGCGGCCGGCCAACTCCTGCTCGATCGCTCCGGCGAGGCCGCCGATCCGTACCTGTCGCTGGTGGCCTACTTCAGCGCGACCCGCGAACTGGCCGGTATGGCGCGGTACATGGGCGACGACATCCAGACCGCGCTGGCCAAACGTCGCCCATGGTCGCTGCTGCCGAGCCGGACCGGCACCGCGTTCGGTTCGCTGAACGTCGCCGAACTAACCTCGCGCGTGGCCAGCGCCGACATCACCGCGACGCTGGACCAAATGGCCGTGAGTTTCGACCCGGATTTCGACTCCACCGCCAGCAAGCGCAACCTACGCGCGTTGCGGGAGGCGAAGAAACCGGTGCCCACGCGGGAGGTCGCGCCGTTCGACGCGGTGCTGGCCACGTCGATGCTCCAGGTCGGTGTGGACGTCACCCGGCTGGGCCTGATGTTGGTGGTCGGCCAGCCGAAAAACACCGCCGAGTACATCCAGGCGTCCTCCCGCGTCGGCCGGGACGCGGACCGACCGGGCCTGGTGGTGTCGCTGGGCAACTGGGCGCGACCGCGTGACCTGGCGCATTTCGAGCAGTTCCGGCACTACCACGAAACGTTCTACGCCCAGGTCGAAGCCTTGTCCGTCACACCGTTCTCAGCGACCTCGCTCGACCGTGGCCTGGACGGCGTGTTGGTCAGCGCGGTGCGCGTCCTGCAGGCCGCCGAGGCACACGGACTGTCCCCGGAGCACAACGCGGGTGGCATCGACAGTCGGCGCGACTTCGTCGTCGACGCCATCGACGCCCTGGTGAGCCGGGTGCTGCGCGCGTCGACCGAGGACGCGGCGCGTCGGGCGCGAGACCAACTGGTCAATCGGCTCGACCACTGGGAGAAGCGGCGCAAGTTCCTCGCCGACCATCGGAAGTCGCTGGTCTACGAGAAGGTCACCGACGACACCCGACACGACGCGCTGCTGATGAGCGCGGAGAACGCCCGGTCCCGCGCGGGCTCGCGAGACGCCCCGCCGTTCGTGGTGGCCAATTCGATGCGGGAGGTGCAGCCAGAGATCAACCTGCTGGTGAGCCCCATCAAGGAGAACCTCGTGTACATCGCGCCGCCCGGAGCACCGCGATGGGAACCACCCCAGGAGAACTCGTGACCGCCGACACCCGGTTCGTCTACGACGCCGCAACCGCCGTCGACCCGTTGGGCGACGCCGAACGCGAGGCGGAAAAGGCGGCCAAACACAACCGTGCCAAGGTCGGTTCCGGCAGGCCATCATCCCTGATGTACACCTACGGGCCGGGTGCGATCATGGACCTGCCGCAGTTCACGATCATGCCGACCGGTCTGGACGACTGGGACCGGATCTGGCGCCGCCGCGACGGCATCCCCCAGATCCGCGCGCCCCGCCTGCGGGAGGTCGTCGCGAAACTGCTGCGCTCCCGCGACGTG
>DASUJK010000368.1:0-34907 GCA_036279295.1 Pseudonocardiaceae bacterium
AGCGCCACGCCAACGAGGATGCACGGCAACTGCGTGGGACTTGCGTAGTACGAGAATCCGCCGACCGTGCGGTAGACGATGATGGAGACGACAACCGTTGATAGGGTCGCTACGGCAAGGACCAAGTGCACCCGGACGCGAGTGGCGCCTCGGCGAAGCAACGCCCGCAGCGCAACCGGCCAGGTGAGGTAGAACTGCTCTTCGACTCCCAGGCTCCACGCGGGACCCAACCACCCCAGCCCTCCGTCGACACGGAACAGGATCCAGTTGCCGCAGAAGCCCGAAACTGCGATCAGTGCGACGAGTGGGTGAGCCCCAAGCGGGGCGTCGATCCCTTGACCTTGCCAACCCAGAGTGAGGACCACCATCAGACCCAGGACGGCGAGCAGCGCGGGGCCCAGGCGTCGTGAGCGACGCGTATAGAAGTTTCGAAGCGAGATCTGTGCGCTTTGGCGCTGCTCGGCCACCAGCAGGCTCGTGATCAGCGCACCCGACATCACGAAGAACAGTTCCACCCCCAGGGCAAGCGGCCCGGCATGTTGAGCCCAGCCGGGTACTCCGACTTCAGCCGGGAGAAGCAGCGTGTAGTGGTAGAGGACGACACCGGCGAGTGCGATGCCGCGCAATCCGTCGAGCGCGGGCAGGTAGGGGATACGACGCCTCACGGCGGACATCACGCCGACTTTTCGCGCCGCTCCCGCTTCGCCGGCTGCGCGTCGCGGGGAACGAGCGTCGGATTGACATTCGACAGCACGACCTCGCCGGTGATGACGACCTTCGCGACGTCCTTGCGGCTCGGCACGTCGTACATCACCGAGAGCAGGACCTCTTCCAGGATCGCTCGCAGCCCCCGGGCCCCCGTGCCACGCAGGATCGCCTGGTCGGCGATGGCCTCCAGGGCGGTCTCGGTGAACTCCAGCTCGACACCGTCCATCACGAACAGCCGCTGGTACTGCTTGACCAGGGCGTTCCTCGGCTCGGTGAGGATCTGCACCAACGACGACTTGTCCAGGTTCGTCACGCTGGCCACGACGGGCAGCCTGCCGATGAACTCCGGGATCAGGCCGAACTTGATCAGGTCCTCGGGCATGGTGTCGGCGAAGAAGTCCTGCGTGTCGATCTCCGCCTTGGACCGGATCTCGGCGCCGAAGCCGAGGCCGCGCTTGCCGACCCGCTCCTGGATGATCTTGTCCAGCCCGGCGAACGCGCCGGCCACGATGAACAGCACGTTCGTCGTGTCGATCTGGATGAACTCCTGGTGGGGGTGCTTGCGGCCGCCCTGCGGGGGCACGCTGGCCGTGGTGCCCTCCAGGATCTTCAGCAGGGCCTGCTGCACGCCTTCACCGGACACGTCCCGGGTGATCGAGGGGTTCTCACTCTTCCGGGCGATCTTGTCGACCTCATCGATGTAGATGATGCCGGTCTCGGCCCGCTTGACGTCGTAGTCGGCGGCCTGGATCAGCTTCAGCAGGATGTTCTCGACATCCTCACCGACATAGCCGGCCTCGGTCAGCGCGGTGGCGTCCGCGATGGCGAAGGGCACATTGAGCATTTTGGCGAGTGTCTGCGCGAGGTAGGTCTTGCCACAACCGGTCGGGCCGAGCATCAGAATGTTCGATTTCGCCAGCTCCACACCCTCACCGGCGTCCCGACCGGACTCGCGGCCCCGGTCGCCGTTCTGGATGCGCTTGTAGTGGTTGTAGACAGCCACCGCCAGCGTGCGCTTCGCCTCGTCCTGACCGATGACGTACTGGTCCAGGAAATCGTGGATCTCGGCCGGCTTGGGCAGTTCGTCGAGCTTGACGTCCCCTGCCTCGGCCAACTCCTCCTCGATGATCTCGTTGCAGAGGTCGATGCACTCATCGCAGATGTACACGCCTGGACCGGCAATAAGCTTCTTGACCTGCTTTTGACTCTTCCCGCAGAAAGAGCATTTCAGCAGGTCCCCGCCATCCCCGATTCGAGCCATGACCGATGACCTCTGTCCCCTCCGGCACGGCGGGAACCTACCCCGCCACGCCTTCGTTCTCCTGGTAGCCCCGGTTACGGGCCGGGCCTTCGCGCGCTGCCTTTGACGGTACCCGTCCAACTGGCTTGAACGGGAGCATCAGAGTGCTCCGCTCACGCCGAGCGGCCGGATACCCCGGTCCGCTCGGCGTGTCGCCGTGTTCAGTGCCGCAAGTTCCCGCGCGAGCGTCAGGGACGCATCGAGAGCTTGCGGTAGGGCAGCACCTCGTCGACGATGCCGTACACCCTGGCCTCCTCCGCGGTGAGCACCTTGTCGCGCTCGATGTCGCGGCGGACCTCGTCGGCGTCCTTGCTCGTGTGCCTGGCCAGGGTGGTCTCCAGCAGGCGGCGCACCCGACCGATCTCGTTGGCCTGGATCTCCAGGTCGGAGACCTGGCCGTAGACACCCTCGGTGGACGGCTGGTGGATCAGCACCCTGGCGTTGGGCAGCGCGTACCGCTTGCCCGGGGTGCCGGCCGACAGGATGACGGCGGCGGCCGACGCGGCCTGGCCGAGGCAGTACGTCTGGATGTCGGGCCGGACGAACTGCATCGTGTCGTAGATGGCCATCAGCGAGGTGAACGAGCCACCCGGCGAGTTGATGTACAGCAGGATGTCGCGGTCCGGGTCCTCGGCTTCGAGCACCAGCAGCTGGGCCATGATGTCGTTCGCCGATGCGTCGTCGATCTGCACGCCGCAGAAGATGATCCGCTCTTCGAACAGCTTGTTGTACGGGTTGGACTCCTTGACCCCGTAGCTGGTGCGCTCGACGAACGACGGCAACACGTACCGGGACTGTGGGAGATGGAACTGACTCACGATGATCTCCTAGGGATCTGTGGCGCCGGCGAGATCAGCTGTTGCCGTTGGACAGGTTGGCACTGTGCGGCGCCGCCACGTGGTCCACGAAGCCGTACTCCATGGCCTCCTCGGCGGTGAACCAGCGGTCCCGGTCGGCGTCCTCGGTGATCCGCTCGATCGACTGGCCGGTCTGCTCGGCGGTCAGCCGCGCCATCTCGCGCTTCCACCGGTTGTAGACCTCGGCCTGGATGGCGATGTCCGAAGCGGTACCACCGATACCGGCCGACGGCTGGTGCATCATCACCCGGGCGTGCGGCAGCGCGTACCGCTTGCCCGGCGCACCCGAGGACAGCAGGAACTGGCCCATCGACGCGGCCAGGCCCATCGCCCACGTGGCCACGTCCGGCTCGATCAGCTGCATGGTGTCGTAGATCGCCATGCCGGCCGTGACGGAACCACCCGGCGAGTTGATGTAGAGGGTGATGTCCTTCTCGGAGTCCTCGGCGGCAAGCAGCAGCAGCTGCGCCGTGAGCCGGTTGGCGACCTCGTCGTTGACCTCGGAGCCGAGGACGATGATCCGCTCCTGGAGCAACCGCTCGAAGACCGAGTCGGTGAGATTGAGCCCCGCGGTGCTGGTCCGCATCCGGGGCGAGAGGTCATGCGTCACGTCTACCTGCCTTCTCGCTTGCCTTCACAGCTTGTCGACGGTCCCAGGGCTCCGGGGTGTCGGAGGGCTCGTCCGATGTCCTGCTACCGACATTAACCACGGCGGGCGGCGTGTTCGTCCCAACACCGCCCGCGTTCGCTCAGAGCGTGGCAACTCGGCTCTTTGACGTGGGCCAGGTCACTCTTCCTCGGTACCGGCCGCCACCGCGACCGGTTCCGAACCGCCCTGGTCAACGGTGCCGAACAGCTCGTCCATGTCGATCGCGTTGCCGGCGGCGTCGGTGATCGTCGCCTGGCGCACCACGGAGGCCAGCGCCTTGCCCCGCCGGACGTCGGCGTAGATGGCGCCGAGCTGGCCGGACTGCTGCGCACGCTGGACGTAGTCGTCCGGGCTGATGCCGAACCGCTGCGCCTGGTAGATGATCCGCTCGGTCAGCTCGCTGTCGTTGACGTTGACGCTCTCCGCGTCGGCGATGCTGTCCAGCACCAGCTGGGTCTTGACCGCCTTCTCCGACGCGGTGCGCACCTCGGTGTCGAACTCCTCGGTGGTCTGGCCCTGCTCGGCCAGCCACTCGGCGAACTTGGTCTCGTCGTGGTCGAACGAGTGGATCGCGTCGTGCTTGCGCACCTCGATCTCGGACTCGACCACGGTCTCCGGCAGCGGTACCTCGGTGGTCTCCAGCAGCGCGTCCAGCACCTTGTCCCGAGCCTGCACGGCCTGCTGCATCTTGTTCACCCGGACCAGCCGCTCGCGCAGGTCGGCCCTGAGTTCGTCCAGCGTGTCGAATTCGCTGGCCAGCTGGGCGAAGTCGTCGTCAGCAGCGGGCAGCTCGCGCTCCTTGACCGACTGCACGGCCACCGTCACCTCGGCGTCCTTGCCGGTGTGCTCACCGGCCAGCAGCTTCGTGGTGAAGGTCGCCGTGCCACCGCTCTCGACGCCGACCAGTGCCTCGTCGATGCCGTCCACCAGCTCGTTGGAGCCGACCTCGTAGGACAGGCCGGTGGTGCTGGCGTCCTCGACGGGCTCACCGTCCACGGTGGCGGACAGGTCGATGACGACGAAGTCACCGGACTGCACGGGACGCTCGACGCCGGTCAGCGTGCCGAACCGGGCGCGCAGCTCGTCCAGCTGGGTGTCCACGTCGGAGTCCTGGACCTCCACGTCGTCCACGCTGACGGCGAAGTCACCGAAGGCTGGAATCGTGAAGTCGGGCCGGATGTCCACCTCGGCGGAGAAGGAGAGGCTCTCGCCGTCCTCGATCTTGGTGACGTTGATGTCCGGGCGACCGAGGGTGCGGACCTCCTCGCCGTTCACCGCCTCCATGTACTTGGCCGGGATGGCCTCGTTGACGACCTCGTCGAGCACCACCCCCCGGCCGAGCCGGCTCTCCAGCACCCTGGCCGGAGCCTTGCCCGGACGGAACCCGGGAATGCGAACCTGCTTGGCGAGCTTCCGGTAAGCGCGGTCGAAGCTCGGCTTGAGCTCGTCGAACGGCACCTCGACGTTGATCCGGACCCTCGTCGGGCTGAGCTGCTCGACGGTGCTCTTCAACGTAATCTCCTCGTGCGAACATGACACACAGCGTGCGTAAGGACCCGCGCCAGCGACGCTGGTCGGGATCTGCCTGAGTCTACGTTGCTGCGACTGTCGCCCGATCGCCGCATCATGGAACACGGGCTGGGCTCGCGCTGTGAACGAAATGCCGACAAGCTGTACGTTACAGCCATCTCCATCGGCGACGGCCGGTGCCGGGGAAGGGGTCACGTTGGCACGCTCGGGCTCGGGGGGACAACCAGAGCGGGTACTCATCGTGTCCGCGAACATGGGTGAGGGTCACAACGCCACCGGCAGGGCCCTCGACCAGGCGGTACAGGAACTCTGGCCGGGCGTGCAGGTCCGCTGGCTGGACACACTCGACGTGATGGGCCGGGGCGTCGGCCCGGTGTTCCGCGAGATCTACGTGGCCAACGTGCAGCGACTGCCGTGGCTGTACGAGTTCTTCTACGGCTCGGTGCGCCGGTACAGATGGTTCGCGGTGGCATCCAAGCGGTTCATCGGCGCCTGGTGCGGGCGCAGGCTCTCCGACCATGTCCGTGACTTCGAGCCGGACGTGATTCTCTCCACCTATCCCTTGGGTAGTGCCGGACTGGCGTGGCTGCGGGTGCACCGCGACCTGCGCACGCCGATGGGCGCGTGGGTGTCGGACTTCTCACCGCACCCGTTCTGGGTCTACGACGAGCTGGACCTGAACCTGATCATGCACCCGGTCGGCATCGCGCCGGCAGCCAAGTGGGTGCCCGGCGCCAGGGTCGCGGTGTCCGCACCCCCGGTGATCAGTGAGTTCACCCCCGGCGACCGAGCGACGGCCCGGACGGCGCACAACCTGCCGCAGGACAAGTTCGTCGCGCTGGTGTCGTGCGGCGCCTTCGGTTTCGGCAGCGTGGAGTCGGCGGCCGAGACGCTGCTCGCCGCGTCCGACGATGTCGTCGTCGTGGTGGCGTGTGGCCGCAATGACGCGCTGCGCACCCGGCTGCTGGCCTGCGGTGACCATGACGGCAGGTTGCGTGCCCTGGCCTGGACCGACCAGATGGCCACGCTGACCGTCGCCAGTGACGTCGTCGTCACCAATGCCGGTGGCGCCACGTCACTGGAAGCACTCGCGTGCGGGCGGGCGCTGCTGATGTACCGGCCGATCGCGGCGCACGGCAGGGCCAACGCCGAACTGATGGCCGACGCCGGGCTGGCCGAGGTGTGCCTGGACGACGACGCGCTGACGGCGGCCGTGCGCAGGCTGCTCGCCGAGCCGGAACGACTGGCCGCGATCGAGCGGACCAGCCTCGCGCACTCGCGCTCGGCCACGGTCGCCGACGGCATGCTGGATCTGCTGGCGGCTGCCCGACCGGCCGAGGTCACCGAGCGCAGGCTGCGCGCCGAGGACGCACTGTTCGTCCACGTGCAGACACCCGCGGTGCCCCAGCAGACCGGCGCCACGCTGGTCTTCGAGGCCAAGGCGGACGGTTCGGCGACGACCCTGGCCGACGCGGCCCATCTGGTGGACGCGGCTCCCGGTCTGTTCGGCCGGATCGACCGCGGTTCCGCGTGGCGCCACCCGCGCTGGCTTGCGGTGCCCGGCGTGACGGCAGCCGACCTGGTCGATGTCGTCGAACTGGGCCGACCGGACGGACCGTACGACCTGGACGGCGCGATGGACGAGTTCTTCTCGGTCCCGCTGGACGGCACGGAGGGCACCGGCCGCGCGCGGTTGGTGCACGGCGTGGACGGCGGCCGGTCGGCACTGTTGATCAAGTTCCACCACGCCACCGCGGACGGCATCGCGGTGATCGGCGCGCTGGTCGGCCGGACCAGGGGGCAGGACTTCATCGCCGACCCACCGCCGAGGACGCCGGCCGAGCGGCCAACGGCCCGGCAGCGGTGGGAGTCGGCGCGGGACCTGATGACCGGCGTGTGGACGCTGGCCAGGGCGGGTCGGGCGGCCAGGACCGAGTTGAACGGCCCGATCAGCGGCCCCGGGCGGCATCACTCCAGGGTGGAGCTGCCGGTCGCCGAGGTACGCCAGCTGGGCAAGGCACTCGGTGCCCGGACCACGGATCTCGCCACGGCGCTGGTGGCCGAGGCACTGCACCGGGTGATGCACGCGGAAGGTTCCCGGCCAGGGCCGGATCACCTGCGCGTGATGATGCCCCGCTCGACCCGCACCACGAGGACGTTCCGCACGGCCGGCAACCACACCGGGGCGGCGTCGGTCGACCTGCCGATCGGTCGGATGTCGCTGGCCGAACGGGTCACCCGGACCAAGGCGGCGACCGACAGCCAGGTCGGCGCCAGCGCTCCGCACGCTGCGCACGCCGTGGTGTGGATGCTGGGCCTGCTACCGCCGTGGCTGCACGCGATCACCGCCCGGCTGGTCTACCGGTCCACGTGGTTCAACGCGATCGCGTCCGTGCTGCCCGGTGCGCGCTCCCCCGTGGTGCTCAACGGTGCCCGACTGTCCGCCGTGTACCCGGTGCTGTCGCTGGCACCCGGCGTGAAGCTGTCCATCGGCGTGATGACCTGGGCCGACCTGGTGACCGTGTGCTTCAGCGGTGACCAGGACATCGCGCGCACCGTGGACGGCCTCGCCGACGCGATGTACTCGGCGTTCAAAGAAGTCAGGGCGTCCGTGGCATGACGCAGGCAACCATCTACCTCTGGATCGCCATCCCGGCGGCCCTCGGTGGCGCTGCGTGCTTCGGCCTGACCGGAGCACTGCAACACGCGGCGGCCCGGCGGGTGGCGGCCCGACCGGCACTGCGGCCCAGCCTGCTGGCCGACCTGGCCCGGCAGCGGATCTGGCTGCTGTCCCTGCTGGCCAACATCGGCGGCAGCGTGCTCCAGGTGGTCGCGTTGAGCACCGGCCCGCTGGTACTGGTGCAGCCACTGCTGGTCACCGGGCTGCTGTTCGCCGTGTTCATCCGCAGTGTCATGGCGCATCACAGGCCACGGAGTTCCGTGCTGCTGGGTGCCAGCCTGTGTGTCGCAGGGCTGGCCGTGTTCCTGTTGCTGGCCAAGCCGACCGGCGGTGTCGACTTCCTCAGCCTGACCCAGGCGCTGCCGCTCGGTGTCGGGTTGGCCGCGTTGCTGGCGCTGCTGTTGACCATCGCGTCCAAGTTCCCCGGTGAGGCACGGACGCTCGCGCTGGCCGGCGGTGCCGGTGTGCTGTACGGCGTCACGGCCGGTGTCGCCAAGATCGCCGTCGGGCTGGCCCAGGACCATGGCGTTGCGGCCCTGCTGACCAACTGGCCGCTGTATGCGATCGCGGTGATCGGGCCGGCGGGCTTCCTGCTCAGCCAGAACGCCTACCAGTCGGACAAGTCACTTGCGCCCGCGCTGGCCGTCATCACGGTGACCGATCCGCTGGTCGGTATCGGGGTCGGCGTGCTGTGGCTGGACGAGGTCCTCGGGTCCGGCCCGGGACCGGTGATCGGCGAGGTGTTGTCGCTGGGCGCACTGGCGGTCGGCGTGTGGCTGCTCGCGCACGGCGCCCCGCACGTCGCCCGCGACCACCATCCACAGACCAAGGCGCAACGCCAGCACGCCGAGCACAAGCAACCGGGCAGGGCCACCAAGTGAGGTTGACCGGGGCACGGACGCTGATCACCGGTGCCTCGTCCGGGATCGGCGCCGTCACGGCAACAAGGATGGCGGCGTTGGGTGCCGTGCCGCTGCTGGTCGGCCGCTCGGAGCAGGCACTGACCGAGTTGGCCGCGTCGACCGGTGGCAAACAGTTGGTGGCCGACCTGGGCCGACCTGGCGCCGCGCGGACCATCGCGGACTGGGCCGGTGACGTCGATGTGTTGGTGTGCAACGCGGGCATCGGCTTCGCAGGCGACCTGGCCGAGCAGGACCTGGCCGCGATCGACGAACTGGTCACCGTGAACCTGACGGCCCATCTGGGGCTGGCCCGGTTGCTGCTGCCCGGCATGCTCGCGCGGCGCAGCGGTCACCTGGTGCTGGTGTCGTCGATCGCGGGTTGTCTCGGGGTGGCCGACGAAGCGGTGTACGCGGCCACGAAGGCCGCGCTGCGCACGTTCGCGGACAGTGTGAGGCTGGCCACGGCCGGCACCGGGGTTGGTGTCTCGGTGGTGGTGCCGGGAGTGGTGGACACGCCGTTCTTCGTCCGGCGCGGCAAGCCTTACGACCGGAGTCGGCCGAAGCCGGTGCCGGCCGGCGACGTGGCCGAGGCGTTGGTGGATGCCGTGCTGCGGAATCGGGCCGAGGTGTTCGTGCCCGCCTGGCTGCGGTTTCCTGCTCGGTTGCACGGCGCCATTCCGGGCCTGGTGTATCAGCTACAACGCCGATTCGGCTGAGGGGTTCCCCCTTCGCCCCGATCCGCCATCGTCTTACGGTTGCGGCGGCGCCTCAAGGGCGCTTCGTATCGGGGCGAAGGGGGCCTTGCGGCCGCATTCGTCCTGTGCGCCTTTACTGCTCTCGCATTGCTCGGATGGACTCCTTCAGGGAGCCCATCGTGGCCAGCACTGCGCTGGGTTCGTAGCCGCAGTGCGCCATACAGTTGTTGCAGCGCTCGTCCTTGCCCCTGCCGTACTTCTCCCACTCCGTGGTCTCGATGAGCTCCTTGTACGTCTTCACGTACCCGTCGTTCATCAGGTAACACGGCTTCTGCCACCCCAGCAGCGAGTAGGACGGGATGCCCCACGCCGTGCAGTCGAAGTCCTTCTTGCCTTCCAGGAAGTCCAGGAACAGCGGCGAGTGGGACAGCCGCCACTTCTTGCGCCTGCCGTCCGCGAACGCCTTGCGGAACAGCTCCCGCGTCTCCGTCACGCCGAGGAAGTGGTCCTGGTCGGGCGCCTTCTCGTAGGCGTAGGCGGGCGAGATCATCATCTCGTCGACCTGGACGTCGTCGTTGAGGTAGTTCAGCACGTCGATGATCGTCTGCGGGGTGTCGGTGTTGAAGAACGTCGAGTTCGTGGTGACCCGGAAGCCCCTGGACTTGAGTTCCTTGATCGCCTCGATGGCCTCGTCGAACACACCTTCCTTGTTCACCGACTCGTCGTGCCGTTCGCGCAGGCCGTCGATGTGCACGGCCCACTGGAAGTACGGCGACGGCTGGAAGTTGAACTTGTCGATCCGCTTGCGCACCAGCATCGCGTTGGTGCACAGCACGACGAACTTCTTGCGCTTGACCAGCTCGTTGACGATCTGGTCGATCTGCGGGTGCATCAGCGGCTCACCGCCCGCGATGGACACCATCGGGGCACCCGACTCGACCACGGCACCGACCGCCTGTTCAACGGGCATCCGCTGCTTCAGTACGTCGTGCGGTTGCTGGATCTTGCCGCAGCCGGCACACGCCAGGTTGCAGGCGAACAGCGGCTCAAGTTCGACGACCAGCGGGAACTTCTTGTTGCGCAACACCTTTTGCTTGGCGACGTACGCGCCTACCCGAACCGCTTGCCGAAACGGCACCGGCATTATCGACGCACCTCCTTGGGGAGCGTAAAGCGAACGGTTTCCGTCGTGACGGACCGTTCGGAGATGTCCAACCGGCCGAGACCGCCGAGGGCGGCGACCAGCTCTGTGACGAGTTCGGGCGGGGCGGATGCCCCGGCGGACACGCCGATCGTGCCTACGCCGGCCAGCCAGTCGAGCTGGACCTCACCGACGTCGTCAACGAGATGTGCCCGCGCTCCCTCACGCAGTGCGACCTCGACCAGGCGCCGCGAGTTCGACGAGTTGGTCGAACCCACGACCAGAACCAGTTCGGCATCCCCTGCCACACCGCGGACCGCCTGTTGCCGGTTCGTGGTGGCGTAGCAGATGTCGTCCGAGCTGGGGCCGTGCAGCGCAGGGAACTTCCTGCGCAGTGCGGCGACGATGCCCTCGGCCTCGTCCACCGCGAGTGTGGTTTGCATCAGGTAGCTGACCTTGTTCGGGTCGGGCACCTGAATCGAGTCTACTTCGGACTCGTCCTGGACGAGGATGGTGTGCTCCGGTTCCTCGCCGAGAGTGCCCTCCGTCTCCTCGTGACCGGCATGCCCGATGAACAGGATCGTATTGCCCTGTCTGGCGAACCGGCGCGCCTCGTGGTGCACCTTCCCGACCAGTGGACAGGTGGCGTCCACGACGTCCAACCCGCGCCGCGCCGCCTCCTGGCGGACGCTGGGTGCCACGCCGTGCGCCGAGAAGACCACTGTGGCGTCGTCGGGCACCTCGTCCAGTTCCTCGACGAACACGGCGCCCCTGCGTTCCAGGTCGGCGACCACGATGGCGTTGTGCACGATCTGTTTGCGCACGTAGATCGGGGCCGACCGGGTGTCCAGCAGCCTGGCCACGATGTCGATGGCCCGCTCCACGCCGGCGCAGAACGACCGCGGGCTGGCCAGCAGCACGGTCCGGTCGCCGACGGCGGCTGCCCAGGCGGCCAGCGCGGGACCGACCTTGGCCAGCACCCCGGACGCGGTCACCCCGGCACCGACGATGGTGGGTCGGAGCAACGGCTGGCTCGGCGTGTCCACGACGACCCGGACCACGGCGAGTGGCCTGCCGTCGGCCGCTTCGGCAAGGACGGCCGACTCCATGTCCACGGCGAGCGCCCCGGTGGCGCCCAACGCGGTCCGCTCGATGCCGTGCACCACGTGGTCCACCGACACGATCGGTCCGGTGCGCACGGCGAGACCGGCCGCGCGCAGCGCACCGGCCAGCAGCGGCGCCGACGGGCACGCCACCACACCGGACGGTGACCGGACCTCGGTGGCCACCACGACGTCGCCGGGCGCCAGGTCGTCGGTGAGCGCGCCACCGAACCCGGCCACCGCGAGCGCGGCGGGTCGCCGGTCGCGCAGGGTCGCCACCGCGCGCCGGGACCTGGCCAGCCCCATGCCGGTGCGCAGCACGGTGCCCGGTGGCAGGCCTCGACCGACGGCCAGCGCTTCCCACCGCAGTGGTGCGGCGACCAGCAGACCGGAGCCCGAGGTGACCGGATCAGTCACGGTCATCAGCTGCCTCCAGATACCGACCGAGCGCGGACAGCGGGAACACGAGCCGGTACAGGTGGTAGTTGATGTAGAAGTCGCCGGGGAAGCCGGTGCCGGTGAAGTACGGCTCGTCCCACGTTCCGTCCGCGCGCTGCGTGTCGGCCAGCCAGGCGACGCCCCGCTGCACCTCGGTGCCACGCTCGCCGGCGGCCAGCAGCGCGAGCAGTGCCCATGCCGTCTGGGACGCCGTCGACTCGCCCTTGCCGCGCCACGCCTGGTCCACGTAGGACCGCAGGTCCTCGCCCCAGCCGCCGTCCGGGTTCTGGCACTGCCGCAGCCACCGCACCGCACGGCGGACCGACAGGTCCGATGTGGGCATCCCGGCTGCGACCAGCGCCGGCACGACGGCACCGGTGCCGTACACGTGGTTCGCGCCCCAGCGGCCGAACCACGAGCCGTCCTTCTCCTGCGCGTCCAGCAGCCACCGCACACCGCGCCGGGTGGCCGGATCACCGGCCAGCCCTGCTGCGGCCAGCATCTCCACGACGTGTGCTGTGACGTCGGCCGAGGGCGGGTCGATGACGGCACCGAAGTCGCAGAACGGCAGTTTCGTGATGATGTGCCGCGTGTTGTCGGCGTCGAACGCGCCCCAGCCGCCGTCCTTGGACTGCATGCCGATCAGCCAGCGGACACCGCGGTCCACCGCGGCCCGCATGCCCGGCCGATCGGCCCTGCGCAGCGCGAGCACGACCTCGGCGGTGTCGTCGGTGTCCGGGTAGCCGACGTTGGCGAACTCGAACGCCCAGCCGCCCGGCGCCAGACCCGGCCTGCGCACCGACCAGTCGCCGGTGACCGTGATCTCCTCGCCGAGTATCCAGTCGACGGCCTTCGCCACGGCCGGATCGTCGGCCGGCACGCCGGCATCGAGCAGGCCGGTGACGGCAAGACACGTGTCCCAGACCGGTGACTGGCAGGCCTCCAGCCAGCGGACCGTGCCCTGCGGGGTCTCCTCGTGCACGGTGAAGCCGTCCAACCCGGACAGTGCCTTGGCCAGCACGGGGTGGTCCAGCGGGTAGCCGAGCAGGTGCAGCGCGATGATCGAGTACACCCAGGGCGGCTGGATGCCGCCCCAGCCGCCGTCGGCCTCCTGGTGGGCGACGATCCACTCCGCGGCCTGGCGCATGGCCAGCTTGCGGAACGGCTTCACCGGCGATTTCTGGTAGACGTGCAGGGCCTTGTCCAGCTGCTCGAACGCACCGCCGATGGACAGCAGCGGCGCGGTCGACCGGCGAGGCATGCCGGTGCGCAGCTCGTCGATCCGCACGCCGAGCGGCCGGACCGGCCGCAGTGCGTTGACGACGGTCAGGGGCACCACCGTCTGCCGCGCCCAGCAGCCCCAGTCGTAGATGTTCAGCGGGAACCAGGACGGCAGGAAGATCATCTCCGGCGGCATGATCGGCAGGTCGTCCCACGACCATTCACCGAACAGCGCCAACCAGAGCCGGGTGAACACCCTGGTCTGTTCCAGACCGCCCTGGGCGAGCACCCACGTGGCCGCCGCCCGCATGTGCTCCGAGCTCAGCTCGTCACCGGCCAGCCGCAGCGCGACATACGCCTCGACCGTCGTGGACAGGTCGGCCGGGCCGCCGTGGAAGTTCGCCCACGTGCCGTCCGAGCGCTGCTGCGACCTGATCCAGCGGCCGGCCTGCTCGGCCTGTTCCGCGTCCAGGATGCCGAGGAACTGACGCAGCATCAGGTCCTCGGCGTCCATGGTGACGTTGGTCTCCAGGTTGCCCTTCCACCAGCCCGCATCGTCCTGTAGGGACAGCAGGTGGTCACGGGCCGCATCGACGGTCCGCCGTGCCCGGTCCAGCACAGCATCCGGCGAACCGAGAACGGCTGAACTCACCGATCCCTCCTCGTCACGAACAGGGCTGTGGCCCGCAGCGCCTCGCTCACGGCGGCAGGCGCGCCGAGCTCGGTGAGACACCGCTCCGCCTGCCGGACGTGCCGGTCCGCCTCGGTCTCGGTCCACTCCCTGGCACCGGCCCGGACCACGAGATCGGCCATCGCGATCAGCGCGGCCTCATCGTCCACCCGGTCCGGTTGGCCGGGCTGGAAGTACAGCTCGGCGAGCCGTTCGCCTGCTTCGGTGCCGGAGTCCAGCGCGGCCACCACGGGCACCGACTTCTTCCTGCTGCGCAGGTCGGCCAGTGCCGGCTTGCCGGTCACGTCCGGGCTGCCCCAGATGCCGAGCAGGTCGTCCACCAGCTGGAACGCCAGCCCGAGGTGGTCGCCGAACTCGGCCAGCTTGGCAACCGTGGCGGGAGGCGCGCCGACGGCGATCGCACCGATCGAGGACGCGCACCGCATCAACGCACCGGTCTTGCCGGCCGCCATGGCAAGGCACTCCGGCAGTGTCACGTCGGTGCGCCGCTCGAAGTCCACATCGGCGCTCTGCCCCACGATCAGCGCCTGCACGGCCTCGTTCAGGCAGCCGATCACGTCACTGGCCACGTCGACCGCGCTGTCCCGCCGCGCGATCTCGATCGCCAGCGTGAGCTGTGCGTCACCGGCCAGGATCGCGGCCGGCACACCGAACACCGTCCACGCCGTCGGCCGGTGCCTGCGCTCCACGTCGTTGTCCATCACGTCGTCGTGCAGCAGCGAGAAGTTGTGCACCAACTCCACGGCCACCGCGGCCGGCAGTGCCTGCGTCGGATCGCCACCCGCCGCCTGCGCGGACAACAGGGTGAGCGCGGGGCGCAACGCCTTGCCGCCGCCACCCGGTGTGTCCCTGCCCTGCTCGTCGGCCCACCCGAAGTGGTACCGCGAGATCGTGCGCATCGAGGGCGCGAGTTCGTCGACTGCGCGCCGCAAGGCGGGCTCGACGACATCCCGTGCCGCCGTGACCTCGACCGGCAGAACCGCGGTCATGATGCCTCCCCAACAGTCGTAGCGGTACCCAAGCCGACCAGTCGGGCGGCGGCGAGCCGGGCAGCTTCGTTGCCACTGCGCACCGCACCCTCCATTGTGTCGGGCCAACCGGTCGCGGTCCACGCGCCGGCGAGGACGACGCCCGGCAGGCTGGTCCGCGCCGTCGGGCGCAGGGCCGCACTGCCGGGAGCCTGGCGGAACGTCGCCCGCCGTTCCCTGGTAACGAAGAACTTGGTGACCCCCGCGGTTGCGGCGGCCGGGAAGATCTTGGCCATCTCCGGTAGGAACACATCGCGCAACCGGGCAGTCGGGGTGTCGATCCACCGCTCCGCCGCGGACAGCGACACCGCGAGGTACTGCCCACTGTCCAGGTTGGCGATCTCCGACCTGTCGAACACCCACTGCACCGGCGAACCGACCACCGCGGTGAACGGATCGGCGGTGACCCGACGGTCGTACACGGTATGTACGTTGACGATCGGCGCGCCACCCAATTCGGCGAGCCGCTCGGGGTGTTCCAGCGCACCGGGCGGCAGCACGGCGGCCGTCGCCTCCGGCGGCGCGGCCACCACGACCGCGTCCGCACTTATCGTGTCCCCGTCCAGCACGACCTCGAAACCTTCGCCCCCCGGCCGGATCTGCCGAACAGGCGTGTGCATGAGCACCTTCGCGCCGTGGCCGGTCAGGTAGCGGTGTGCCGCGTCGCCATGCAGTTCACCAAGCGGCAGCATGGGCACACCGATGTCGGCGGCATCCGGCCGTTCCAGCAGCGCGGTGCGGAACACCATGGCGCACAACGCCAGCGACGCGTGCTCGGCGTCGGTGTTCAGCGCGGCCACCGTGATCAGGTTCCACAGCGCGTCGATCGCGGCCGGCCGCTGGCCGTGCCGGACCAGCCAGTCGGCGAAGCTCCGGTTGTCCAGGCTCGGGTCGGCCGGGTTCAGCGTGCGCAGCATGCCGGCCGCCATCAGCACCCTGGCCCGGTCACCACCGGAGAGCAGCCCGTAGCGGGCCAGCGTGGCCGCCAGGTGCAGCGGCGCGGGCAGGTTGTTGCGGCTCAGCTCGCCCCGCCTGCCGTCACTGGCGAGCACCGGGATGTGGAAACGGTCCTGCATGGCGATCTTGTCGCGAACACCGAGTTCGTCCAGCAGCGCGAGGTACTCGGTGTAGCAGCGCAGCAGCACGTGCTGGCCGTTGTCCACGGCCAGGCCGTCCCGCTCGAACGAGAACGTGGCACCGCCCAGCCGCGCGCGAGCCTCGACCAGCGTCACGTCGTGGCCACGCCGGACCAGGCCGGTGGCCGCGGCCAACCCGGCCAGCCCACCGCCGACCACGACCACACGGCCACCGGTCACTGGCCCGCTCCCGCCAGCGAGCGGGCGGCGACAACGGCCTTTTCCCAGCCGGGCAGCGAGACCCGGTCGCGCAGCACCAGCCACGGCCGCGCCATGAACCGGTCCAGCAGGCGGTGGTAGATGCCGGCCATCGCGCCGCAACAGGCCCTGCTGCGGCGGTCCAACATGGGCAGTAGCCGCAAGCCCTCCGCGTACCAGTCCTGCGCCCGGGCGGCCTCGAACTCGATCAACGCGGTGAGCGCGTCGACATCGTCGGTGAACTGGCCGTTGTCGTCCAGGTCCATGGTCACGTCGAACCGCTTCAGGTCCTCGGCCGGCAGGTAGATCCGGCCGTTGCGCCGGTCGTCCAACACGTCCCGCAGGATGTTGGTCAGTTGCAGCGCGACACCCAGCGAGTCGGCCAGCGGCTCGGTCACCGTCCGGTCGGTACCGCCGAACACGGCCAACGACAGCCTGCCGATCGTGCCGGCGACACAGCGGCAGTAGTGGTGCAGGTCGTCGAACGTCTCGTACGTGGTGCCCCGGACGTCCGCCTCGCAGCCGTCGATCAGCTCGTGGAACGCGGGGATCGGCAGGCCGGTGCGTAGTGCGGTGTCGGCGAGCGCGACCAGCACCGGGTCCTCCCCCGGCTGGTCGAGCCCGCTCAACTGGGCACGCACGTCGACCAGGCCGGCCAGTCGCTCGGCGGCGGGCTGCTCGCCGTCGCCGATGTCGTCCACCCGGCGGGCGAACGCGTACACCGTGGACAGCGCGCGCCGCTTCGGCGGCGGCAGCAGCTTGATCCCGTAGGAGAAGTTGCGGGCCTGCTCGGTGGTGATCTGTTCGCACCGCTCGTATGCGGCATCCAGGTTCATCGGCCGGTCCCCCTCGGCGCCAGGTTGGTCCAGTGTCACGAAACGCCGCGGCCGGCCAGCAGGAGCAGCCAGTACCGCAGGGTGTCTGTCTTGGTCGGTTTGGGAGTGCCGGCCAGCACGTCGTAGTCGGCATCCGCGATCGCCTTGGCAGTGGCGAAACCACCGGCCAGGTAACCGCTGATCGCCAGCCTGCCCCAGCCGCGCAGCCCGCCGACCAGCGGCACGCCCTCCTCAAGCAATCGCCTGGCGCGCTGGGTCTGGAAGGCCAGCAGCGCGCGCACCGCGGTCGAGGCGACGGGCGCCTTCAGGTCGGCATCCGAGACACCGAACCGATCCAGGTCCTCGGCGGGCATGTAGACCCGACCCCGGTCGAAGTCCTCGGCAACGTCCTGGCAGTGTTCGAGCACCTGCAACGCGGTACACACCTTGTCCGACAGGGCGATCCGGTCCGGCGTCGACGAACCGAACACGTACAGTACGAGCTGCCCGACCGGGTTGGCGGACAGCTCGCAGTAGTCCAGGAGTTCGGAGTAGGACCCGTAACGATGGACGAACTGGTCCTGCCGATTCGCCGCGATGAGCGCATCGAGCGGGCCGCGTGGGATATGACAAGTACGGATGGTCACAGCCAGATCGGACAGCATTCCGTGCAATGGCGTGCGGCCGGCGTAGATGTGATCCAGATCCCGGGACACCTTGTCCAGCAAGGTGATCCGGTTCCCGGTCGCCTCGTCGCCGATGTCGTCCACCAGGCGGGCGAACACGTAGATCGCCAGCAGGTGGCGACGGAACACCGGAGGCAGCAGCCGGGCGGCGACGGAGAAGTTTTCCTGACCGGCGCGGTCCAGCGGCTGGGAAGTCGTGGTACCGTGAGATGTATTCGTCTCATGGTACGGGGAGGCGGTCAGCAAGCGGCGAATCATGCGGGCCGACCAGTCGCGACAGGCGTGCCAGGATGTCGACACCGAAACCTCCACGTTTGTCACCGAACACATAGTGCAACGCATGATCGCCCAGCGCAGCGCGAACCTGCGTGCCCCATCGGGTGAGCCGACGGTGGGCGCGAGAGCGGGTGGGCATGCGCATGCTCACCGACGTCGCCGGCGCGCAGCAACATCGACTCGTCCAACCGCCATCACCTGCTGTTTCCGCATCGAACCAGCACCTGATGACCACTGTGCAATACAGGCAATATATCTGTACCGTACACGTAGGCCACCCAAGGTGGAAGTACCGGAGAGGCGGGGTTGACCGTGTCTCACAGGCGAAACCTGCGCACCGCCGCAGTGGGTGACTCGGTCGACGTCCTGGAGACCGAGATGACCCGCCTCGCGCGGACGATCACGCTGCTCGGCCGCCCGCCCGAGGCGGCAAGCGGTGTCGACCGCGCGGGATACCTGCTGCTGCGCACGCTGGAGCGGATCGGTCCGGCGAGCATCAACACGATCGCCGCCGCGGTCGGTTTGGACGGCTCCACGGTGACCAGGCAGGTCGCCGCGATGAAGGAACTCGGCCTGGTGGAGAGAGCGACGAATCCCGGTGACCGGCGCTCCTGCATCATCAGCCCGACGAGCGACGGCCGCGCCGTGATGCGCCAGATGCGCAGGCAGCGCCGAAGCAACCTGGACGCGGTGACCAGCGACTGGACCGACGACGACCGTTCGGCACTCGGCCGCCTGCTCGCCAAGCTGAACGACTCGATCGCCAGGGCCACCAGCAACGGTGACGCGGTGATCGCCCAGTCCGCGGGCTGAGCCGAGCAATCCAGAGGACGCGATCTGAGTCACGCCCTTCTTACTACTGGCGCGCGGCGACCAAGAACGACTCCGAGGATGCGCAGCCGCATCGCCGCAGGTGCGAAGCAAGATCTTTTGGTCTGACGAGCGCAGCGAGGAAGACCCGCGAGCGGAGCGAGCCAACAAGCACAGCAGTGCGGAGCACTCACGCACCCCGAAGCGCAGCCTTGGGGTGCGTGAGTGCGGAAGGCCGCCGGCACGGCCGTTCCGCACTCACGACTTGTGTCGAGTAACGGTGGACCCCATGTCCCCGCTTGCCCGACGTCTTCGGGAGGCACTGGCGCGCCAGCGGCGCGGGAGTGCCAGGAGCGAAGCGACCTCTCTAGGAAGCGGCCCCTTGCTCGCTCAGCTCATCACTGTCCGGTAGCGAGTCACTCTCCGGTAGCGAGTTGGCCGACGCCACGCCCGCGAACCAACGGGCGCTGTCCTTGAGCCACCGCCGCTGCGTGGCGAAGTCCACGTAGACGATGCCGAACCGCCGCGAGTAGCCGTAGGACCATTCGAAGTTGTCCAGCAGCGACCACACGAAATAGCCGCGCACGTCGACGCCGTCGGCGATGGCCCGGTGTACCTCGCTCAGGTGCGCACGCAGGTACGAGATGCGCTCGGCGTCCCGGACCCGGCCGCTCGGGTCGACGTAGTCGTCGTAGGCCGCGCCGTTCTCGGCGACCACCAGCGGCAGGTCCGGGTACTCCCGGCCGACCCTGGCCAGCACGTCGTGCAGCCCGGTGGAGTCCACGGCCCACTGCATCATGGTGCGCGAACCGGGCGGCTGGAAGAAGTCCACGTCGTCGGCCGCGACCCATGGCGACCTGTCGCTGGCGCCGTGCCCGTCGGCGCGGACCGGCGGGGCGCCCGGCTTGCGTGCCGCGACCAGGGTCGGTGTGTAGTAGTTGACCCCGAGCACGTCGATCGGCCGGGAGATCTCGGCCAGGTCGGTGTCCTGGACGAACGACCAGTCCGTGATCGACGAGGTGTCCGCGAGCACGTCGGCCGGATACTGGCCGCGCAGCACCGGTTCGAGGAAGATCCGGTTGGCCAGCCCGTCGATCCGCCGCACGGCCTCCTGGTCGGCGGCCGAGTCGGACAGCGGCCGGATGGTCTGCAGGTTGAGCACCAGGGACGCCTGGTGGCCGGCCGGCAGGGTGTCCCGCAGCACGCCGACCGCGAGTCCGTGGCCGAGCAGCAGGTGGTGCACGGCACGCAGCGCCGCCTCGGGTTCCTGCCGGCCGGGCGCGTGCACACCCGACGCGTAGCCGAGGAACGCGGAACACCACGGTTCGTTCAGGGTGGACCACAGCTGCACGCGGTCACCGAGCCGTTCGGCGGCCATGCCCACGTATTCGGCGAACCGGTAGGCCGTGGCCCGGTTGGTCCAGCCGCCCTCGTCCTCCAACTCCTGCGGCAGGTCCCAGTGGTACGCGGTGGCCACCGGCCGGATTCCGTTGGCGCACAACTCGTCCACGAGCCGGTCGTAGAAGTCCAGACCGGAGTCGTTCACCGGGCCCTGGCCACCGGGCCGCACCCGCGACCAGGACAGCGAGAACCGGTAGGCGGACAGGCCCAGCTCGGACATGGTCGCCACGTCGTCGGTGAACCGGTGGTAGTGGTCGGCCGCGACGTCACCCGTGTCGGCGTTGCGGACGGCGCCTCGCCTGCGGGCGAACGTGTCCCAGATGGACGGTGTCCTGCCGTCCTCGGCAGCGGCACCCTCCACCTGGTACGAGGCGGTCGCCGCGCCCCACAGGAATCCCGTGGGGAATCTCAGTCGGTCGTCGATGTGGTGGTCGGCACTGCCCGGCCGCGACCGGGCGGTGCTGTGGTCGGTCTGGTCGGATTCGTCGATGTCCTGCCGCACGACAGTCATGCGATGTCCCCTTCGTTGCGTCAGCACGGGTGCCGCGCTCGGCGCGGTGTCCCCGCCCGGCCGCCGTCCGGCCGGGCGGGGACAACCCCTGGTGCGTGTCGGTAGGTATGGGTCAGGACACCGGCGACAGGTGCAGGACGGTGTACTCCATGAACGGCGAGTTGGGGGTCGGGTTCATGTAGGCGTTGTCCGGCGTCGGCCAGCCAGTGAACTTCTTGGTGCTGTACTCGTCCCAGGACGCGCCGTAGAGCAGCGGGATCACCGGGGCCTGCTGCGCGACGATCTGCTGCAGCTTGTTCAACGCGTCGGCCTGCGTGGCCTGGTCGTTGGTGTTCGCGAACTCGGCGAGCGCTGCCTGCGCGTCCGGGCTGTTGAACCGGCTGTTGTCACCGGTGGCCGCCTGGCCGATCGGCGCGGTCAGGTTCGAGTCCAGCCAGTTGTCGTACTGGTAGAACGGCGACGGGCCCTGGTTGCCCCAGTGGATCGTGGCCTCGAAGGCACCGGTGTTGTAGTCACTGGTCCAGGTGTCCGGCGTGGTGCCGTTGACCGTGGTGTCGAAGCCCTGCGAGTTGAGCTGCTGGGAGATCAGGGTCGCGTCCTCGTAGTAGTCCGAGTACGACGACGGGTCCTCGATGACGAACTTGATCGTCTTGCCACCCTTGGCCCACTTGCCGTTGACCTTGGCGTAGCCGTCGGCGGTCAGGATCGAGGTGACCTTGGCCTTGTCCTGGGCCAGGTCGTTGGCCAGCGACGGGTCGAGGTACTTGTCGTCGACGCCCTTGAGCAGCAGACCGCCGGAGGAGGTGGCGGCCGGCTCGTAGCCGGTCTCACCGATGGTGGACAGCTGCTCGCGGTCGATGCCGGCGCTGATCGCCCTGCGCACCGCCGGGTCGGTGAGCTTCGTGGTGTTGAGCTGGAGCGTCACCACGTTGACCGGCGCGAACCAGTACTTGTTGTGCTTGGGGTCGGCAGCCACGAAGGTCTTCTGGATGTTGGCGATGTCGTTGCCGCCCCAGTCGATCTGCCCCTGGGACAGGGCGAGGCTCGCCGTCGTGTTGGACACGTAGGACGGGAAGCTCAGGTTGGCGATCTTCACCATGTTCTGCTGCCAGTACGTGCCGGTCTTGCTCAGCGTGAAGCCCTGCGAGCTGAACTTCGCCAGCTTGTACGGACCGGTGCCGACCGGGTTGGTGTCGTTGAACGTCGACGGGTTCGAGACCGTGCTCCAGATGTGCTGCGGCACCATGTACGCCGAGCCGATGTAGAACAGGTTCGTGTACTGAGGGGTATCGAAGTTCAGTACGACGGTGGTGGCGTCCGGTGTGGTGATGCTCGTCGGATTGATGCCGTTGGTGTTGATCGCCTTGTTCTGCTTCATCAGGTTGAACGTGAAGGCCACGTCCTTGCTGGTGAAGGCCTTGCCGTCGTTCCACTTGGCGTTGGGCTGCAGCTTGAAGGTGACCGTCTTGCCGTTGTTGGAGAAGGTGTCCGACTTGGCCAGCCATGGGTACACGGTGCCCGGCTTCATCGAGTTGAACTGCAGCAGCGGCTCGTAGATCATGCCGACGGCGTTCACCTCGAAGCCGGTGTCGTTCGTGTCGAAGGGGTTGAAGTCCCGCGTGAACGGCGAGACGGGGTTGTCCTCGATCACCAGAGTCGAATTGCCACCGCTGGCCGCGGTCGTGTGCGCGGTGCCACACGCCGTCACGGCAACGAGGACAGCGGATAAGGCCGCAAGTCCGGTAAGAGTTCTGCGCAACATTGGATAAACTCCGTACGTCCGGCCGGCTCACGCCGGCCTCGAATGCAACGACCGTGTCGGGGTCTGTTACTGCCGGGCACGGCTCAGGTCGGCCGGGCCCCGTCGTCGTGTGCTCCCCAACCGCCGCACGGCGGTGGGTTTCCGGTTGATTTCGCCGGGTATCGGGTGTCGCGCGGCTGGTCTCGCCGCTCGCGGTGAGATCAGCCGGCCTCCTCGCCCGCGCCGGAGGCGGACAGACCCGCCTCGGGGGTCCCCTCCTGTGCATACAGCCAGCACGCACTGGCATGTCCGGAGTCCAGTTGAACCGTCGGCGGTGTCGTCGTCGAGCACACCGGCATGACCTGTGGACAGCGTGGATGGAAGCGGCAACCCGCTGGTGGCCGCACCAGGCTGGGTGGCGCGCCCCGGCCCGCCAACGCGGGCGGCTCGGCCCGGTCCGGGTCGGGTGCCGCGCGCAGCAGCAGCTGGGTGTACGGGTGGGAGGGGTTGTCGGTGACCTCGGCGGCCGGGCCGGACTCGATCATCTGGCCCGCGTACATGACCACGATGGTGTCGGCGAGGTAGCGCGCGGACGCGATGTCGTGCGTGACGTAGAGGATGGCGAGGCCTTCGGTGTCGCGCAGGTCGGCGAGCAGGTTGAGCAGGCCGAGCCGGATGGACACGTCGAGCATGGACACCGGTTCGTCGGCGATCAGCACCTCGGGCCGGACCGCGAGCGCGCGAGCGATGGCGACACGCTGCCGCTGGCCGCCGGACAGCTCGTGCGGGTACTTGTCGATGAACTGTTCGGCCGGGGTGAGCGCGACCCTGCGCAGCAGGTCGAGGATGGACCGCTCCAGGTCCGTCTCGCCGTCGGCCATGCCGTGGATCCGCAGTGGCCGGGACAGGTGGTAACGCACGCTGTGCACGGGGTTCAGTGATGAGAACGGGTCCTGCAACACCAGTTGGACCTGGCGGGTGTAGTCCCGGCGCACGCCACCGGGCGGCACCTTCTCGCCACGCAGCAGCACGTCACCCGAGGTCGGCACGATGAGCCTGGCCAGCATCCTGGCCAACGTCGACTTCCCGGAACCGCTTTCCCCGACGACCGCCGTGACCGATCCCTTGGCCAGCGTGATCGACACGTCCTCCACGGCCCGCACCGGCACCCGGTGCAGCGAGAAGGTCTTCTCCCGGATCGGGAAGTGCTTGGTCAGGTGCTCCGCCTGGAGGACGGCGGTGTCGTTGCGCTGTTCTGTCGTCATGACGCACTCCCAGCGATCCGGCCGACCAGCGGTTCGGGCAGGGCCAGGTCGGCCGGCACCTGACGGGCGCCGTCGTGCAGCCAGCACGACACGGCCCTTGGCTGGTCGGCGCCGTTGCTGATGTCCACCAGTTGCGGTTCGTCCACAGAGCAGCGGTCGAACGCGTGCGCGCAGCGCGGGTGGAATGCGCAGCCGCTTGGCACGTGCCGCAGATCCGGCGGCGAACCGGCGATACCGGTCATCTTGCGCCATTCGCCGTGCAGCGAGGGGAACGAGTTGAGCAGCCCTCTGGTGTAGGGGTGCCGCGGCGCCCGGAACAGCGAGGCCGCCGACGCGCGCTCGACCAGCCTGCCCGCGTACATCACCGCGATGGAGTCGGCCAGCTCGATCAGCAGGGACAGGTCGTGGGTGATGAACAGGACCGCGAAGCCGAGCCGGTCCCGCAGCCCGATCAGCTCCTCCAGGATCTCCCGCTGCGTCACCACGTCCAGCGCTGTGGTCGGCTCGTCCATGATGACGACCCTGGGTTCCAGGGCCAGCGCCATCGCGATCATCACGCGCTGCCGCATACCACCGGAGAGTTCGTGCGGGTAGCTGGCCAGCCGGTCACCGGTGATGCCGACCATGCGCAGCAGCTCCACCGCCCGGTCGCGCCGCTGGTGCCGGTCCAGGTGGGTTCGGTGCACCTCTAGTACGTCGGTCAGCTGGGAGCCGATGGTCATCACCGGGTTCAGCGCGTTCATCGCGCTCTGGAACACCACGGCGATCTCCGACCAGCGCAGTTTGCGCAGCTGGTCGGCGTCGGCGGTGAGCAGGTCGACCCGGCCCTCGGTGCCGGAGTGGAACCACGCCTCGCCACCGGTGATCACGCCGGGCGGGCGCAGCAGCCTGGTCACCGCGTAGGCCAGCGTCGACTTGCCGCTGCCGCTCTCGCCGGCCAGGCCGAGCACTTCACCCTGGTGCAGGACCAGGTCGACACCCGAGGTGGCGTGCACCGCGTCGTCGCCGACGCCGTAGTCGACGCTCAGTCCCCGGACGTCCAGCACCGGTTCCGCGTTCTCCAGCGACGTGGTCCGCAGTGCCGTGGACGCCCAACTGCTGCCCGTCACCTGGTTCCTCCCTCGATCGTCGCGGCCACCGGGCGCAGACCGCGCCGCCGGGCCACCGGGGTCATGCCGAACTTGGGCCGCCTGGGCAGACCCGCGGCCTTGGCCGCCTTGCGGGACAGGCCCGCCGCGCGGAGCCGGGGGTTGATGAACTCGTCGATGCCGAAGTTGAGCAGCGCCAACGACGTGCCCAGCAGCGCGATGCAGATACCCGGCGGCAGGAACCACCACCACGCGTTCACCTGCGCCGCGCCGGACTGCTCGGCCCAGAACAACATGCCGCCCCAGCTCCACTTCGACGGGTCGACGACGCCGAGGAACGCCAGCGCCACGTAGGTGCCGATGGCGTAGAGCACGGTGAAGACGAACGACGACGCGACGATCGCGGTCAGGTTGGGCAGGATCTCGGCACCGATGATGCGCATGCGCTTCTCGCCGATCACCCGCGCCGAGTCGACGTAGTCCCGCCGCCGCATGGACAGCGTCTGCGCACGCAGCACCCGCGCGCCCCATGCCCAGCCGGTGATGCTGATGATCAGCGCCAGCACGAGCGGGTTGGAGCTCGTGCCCTTGGGCAGGTAGGCGGCCAGCACGATCAGCAGCGGCAGGCCGGGGATCACCAGGAACACGTTGGTGAGCATGGAGAGCAGGTCATCGGCCAGGCCTCCGACATAACCGGCCGACACACCGATGATGACCGACAGCAGGGTCGCGATGATGCCGGCGAGGAAGCCGATGGTCACTGTCGTGCGGGCACCGACCAGCAGTTCGGAAAACACGTCCTGACCGGACTGGGTGGTGCCGAGCAGGTGTGCGGCCGACGGTCCCTGCAACACCGCGGTCGTGGCAACGGTCGGGTCGTGCGGCGCGACCCACGGGCCGATCACCGCGGCGAGCAGGAAGAACACGAGGATGCCAAGGCCGATCAGGATCTTCGGGGACCTGGGCAGGCGCACGACCCGCCGCTGTGCCGCCGTTTTCGTCGGTGACGGGGACGGTAACGCGCCGGGTGCGGCCGCGATCTGAGTGGTGGACATCCGGTCAGCCCTCCTGCCGGGTACGCGGGTCGAGTACGGCGTAGACGACGTCGGCCAGCAGGTTCGCGGCCAGCACGGCGAACGTGATCACCAGGAAGATCCCTTGCAGCAGTGGGAAGTCCTCGGCCTGCACTGCCTGGAGCAGCTGGAAACCGATGCCGGGGTAGGAGAAGACGATCTCGGTCAGCAGCGCGCCGGACACCACGAAACTCAGGGACAGCGAGAAGCTGGACACGTTGGGCAGGATCGCGTTGCGCGCCGCGTAACCGATCACCCTGCGGCTGGGCAGGCCCTTGGCCTGCGCGACCAGGACGTAGTCCTCGTCCATCGTGGTGACCATCATGTTGCGCATCCCGAGGATCCAGCCCGCGATCGAGCTGATCACGATCGTGATCATCGGCAGGAACCCGTGGTACAGCGCGCTGCCGATGAACGGGCCGTTGAACCCGATGTCCAGCCCCTGGTCCGAGCCGCCGCTGATCGGGAACCAGCCGAGGTCGCTGCCCAGCACGATGAGCACCAGCAGGGCGAAGAAGAAGTACGGCACCGCCTGGAAGAACGTGGCCACGGGCAGGATGCCGTCGGCCCACGAACCGCGCCGCCACGCCACGACGATGCCGATGATCGTGCCGGCGAGGAAGCTGACGATGGTGGAGACGCCGACCAGCACCAGGGTCCACGGCAGGGCGACGGTCAACACGCTGGACACCGACGCCGGGAAGAAGCTGAACGAGGTGCCGAGATTGCCGTGGAACAGCTTGCCCCAGTAGTCGAAGTACTCCGACCACAGCGACTGGTTGCCGACCAGACCCAGTTGGATCCGGAGCGCCTCCACGGCCTGCGGGCTGGCTTTGCCCTGCTGGCGGGCGATCAGGTTCTGCACCGGATCGCCGGGCATCAGATGCGGGATGAAGAAGTTCACCGTGATGGCCGCCCACGCGGTCAGCACGTAGAACCCCAGCCTGCGTAAGAGATGGATCACCGGTAACTCACTTCCCACGGCGGGACCGACTCCACCTGGCAGCCGCAACTGCCCCGGACCACGAGGCTGGTCGGCAGCACGACTTCCGGTTCGGGCCGACCCTCGCCGCTGATCATGGAATAGAGCACGTCGAATGCTGTCGCGCCGAGCTTGTGGATCGGCTGACGCACCGTGGTCAACTGGGGATGCAGGTGGCGGGCCACCGGGATGTCGTCGAAGCCGGTCACCGCGACGTCCTCCGGCACCCGGACACCGTGCTGGGCCAGCGTGTACATGACACCGATCGCCGTCTGGTCGTTGGCACACACGATGGCGCGCGGCAGCGGCAGACTGCGGGCGAGAATGTCCTTGATCACCTTCGCGCCACCGGACGCCATGTAGTTGCCGCGCCAGATCTCGCCGGTCCAGCCCTCGATGCCGACCTCGGCGACGACCAGCTCGAATGCTTCGGCACGGGCGACGTTGTCCGGGCTGTCCGCGTGGCCTGCCAGGTAGGCGACGGTCGGGTAACCGTGGTCGACCAGCAGATGCCTGGTCAGTTCCCGCATGCCGGCCGCGTTGTCGCTGCGCACGTTCACACTGGATGGCGTCGGCGTGCCGGCGAGCGTGACCACCGGGGTCCGCTGCGCGATCCGCACGATGCCGACCGGGCTGAGGACCTGGTCGTGCAGGATCAGGCCGTCGCTCTTGCCGGCGATCGAGCTGATCCTGCCGTGCGGACTGTGGTCGTAGACGTCCACCGAGCTCATCAGCAGGTCGAAACCCCGGTTACGGGCCTCGACCTCGACGCCTCGGTTGATCACGTCCGCGAACAGCAGGCTCTCGTCCTCGTCGGAAAACGCGTCGTCCAGGATCTCCGACGTGCGACGGAACACGACCCCGACGACCTCCTTGAGCCGGTTGGACAACGCACGTGCCGCGCCGTCGGGCACGAAGCCGAGTTCGCGCACGGCCGCCATGACCCGTTCCTTGGTCTCCGGCCGAGGACTGTTGCGCCCGTTGAGAACCCGGGACACCGAGGCGATCGACACGCCGGCACGCGCAGCCACGTCGTAGATCGTGAGTGGCCGCGTGAGGTGGTCGTCGGGGGTGTCCATCCATTGCCTCCGGCTGAAAGTTCTGAATCGGTGCCGGTAAGCGCTTACCGGCCGCGTCACAGTGACGTTACCGTCCAGAAAACGGGGCATCCAAGACGCGCCTGCTGACCGTTATTCAACTGTGACGCCACTCACCAGGCTCTTCGGACGTGCTCCATTGGACTGAAAATTGGGTTATCAACGCAGCTCAGCGGCCATCTGACCGAGCGCTTACCTCTCGGTGTTTCGCCAGGACCGCGCCGCAGGAAACCGGGCCGAGCCGATCATGGGAGGGCGTCGTTTCCGTTATCTTCCCGTGATGTCTTCCGTCGGGAAACGATCACCGTCGATCGCTGACGCGTGTACGGTAAACGGACGGCACTCTCAGAAAATACCCCGGTGCTTAGAGTTGGCCGCGAGTTTTCCGTAGGCTGGCCTAACCCGGCGAGCGGAGCGAGACACAAGTGAACAGCACCGAGCAATCCTCGGCATTGGGGCGCAGCGTCACCCACGACTACTCCACCAGCCGTATCGGAGTGGTCCCACTGACCGAACGACGGTCTCGATATCATTTTCTCTCGCTCTGGATCACGCTGGCGGCGGGATTCACGTACCTGTTTCTCGGATTCCAGTACCACGACGCCGGATATTCGCTGCTCAAAGCGGTCGCAGCAGGCGCGATCGGCGCGGTGGCCTATTTGGTGTACGCGCTGCCGGCCGCGTATCTCGGCTCCACCACCGGCCAGACCCACGCGCTGCTGACCAGGTCCATCCTCGGCCGGGTCGGCTCGGCGTTGGTCACCGTGCTGCTGATCGGCATCGCGGCAGGGTGGACGGCGTTCGCGTTCAACCTGTTGGCAACGCTGTACGACGGGTTGTTCAGTTGGGGCCATGTGGTGCTGATCAGCGTGCTGCTGGCCATCGTCGGCATCACGAACAACTTGTTCGGCTTCACCGGTATCGCCGCGTTCGCCCGGTATCTGGTGGCACCGTTGATGATTCTGTGGGTGTTGTACCTGGTGATCAAGGGCCTGGCGCAGATCCCATCGTCGGCGCTCGGCGGTTCGGGTGCTTCGGACACACTGCCGTTCCTGGCCGGTATCGGCGTGGCGATCGGCTCGGTGATGTGGGGCAACGAACCGGACACGTGGCGGTACGGCAAGCCCAAGCTGTTCTGGCCCGTGGTGCCGATGGTGGTGGCGTTCGCCGTCGGGTTGGTGCTGTTCGTGGCCGGCGGCTGGATGATGGGCCAACTGTCCAAAGCGGGCCAGTTCGACTTCGGCCCGGCATTCCGCTACACCGTTGAATACTCGCTGTTCGGCGTACTCGCGCTCGGCGCGGTCGTCGCCACCGTGTTGCAGATCGCCATCAACGACGGCAACTACTACGAAATGGTGAATGCAGGACAGAACGTCGCCGGCGGTATTCCCGGTTGGCGCCGGTGGTACACGTGCGCGATCATGGCAGCCATCGCGGCGGTGTTCACGTGGCGTTTTCCGACCGTCGAGAATGGATTCTTCGTCGTCGCGAGTTGGTCGTCGATCGCATTGCCGTGTGTCACCACCGTGATGTGTGTCGACCGGTTCGTGCTGCCCAGGATCTCGAACGTCCAGCGGCCGATGAGGACAGTTCCGACGTGGCGTGCGTCCGGTGTCGGCAACTGGCCGGGCATCGTCGCCGTGCTGGTCGCCGTAGCCTTCGGTGCGTGGGGCCTCGGGTTGTTCCCCGGCCAGGCGAGTGCGCCGTCGGCCGGCCTGCCGGCGGTCGAGGCGTGGGCGCTCGCCGGGCTGCTCTACGCTGCGTTGGCCGGGCTGGCCGCACGCAGCCCGGCCGCTGCCGTCTTGCTCGGCTTCGGCCGGCAAACCGTTGACACTCAACAAGAACGTGGAGGACTACCAGCCCATGACCGGACCGGCGCGTGAACTGTTGGCCACCGCTCGCAAGGCGTTGGCCCCCGCCGAGAACGACAACCGGTTGGTGCCGCTGATCGCGTCCGGTGCCGCGCCTCGGTCGGTGTTCGCCACGATCGCGGCCGAGGAGAGCCGGATCGTGCCCAGCGACTGGCGCAGCTTCCTGACCATCGCGGCGCGGTGCGTGGAACCGCACAGCAGGGAGTTGTTCGCCGGCCTGGCATCCGGCGAGAGCCTGGCCCTGGACAAGCTGTCGGCGCTGACGGCCGCGACAGGCGAGTTGCCCGGGTACGAGCCGATGGCCGGGTGTCAGGCGTATCCCGCGTACCTGGCGTGGCTGGCCATGTTCGGCGAGCCTGCCGACGTGGTGGTGACGTTGATCGCGAACTTCGCGGCGTGGGGCGACTACTGCGCCACGATCGCGACGGCCATGCGCGAGCACTACGGGTTCGAAGACGAGGCGTGTGGGTTCTTCGACTTCTTCGCGACGCCCGTGCCCGAGTTGGAGGAACAGGCCGTGGCCGCGGTGGCAGCCGGTCGGCCCACCGACGAGCTGCACACCTACGGCAGGCTGTTCCAGTCCTACGAGCTGATGTTCTGGAACACGATCGCGGACAGCATCACGGCGTGAGCCGCACGGGGACCTGTTCGGCCACTTTGCGCAGGTCGCCGAGCAGGTCCTTGCGGTGCAGGTCGAGCAGCACGTCCACGACGTCCGGGTCGAACTGGCTGCCCCGGCCCGCCAGCATCTCGTCAACGGCTTCGCCGGGGTGCAGCGTCATGTGGTACGGCCGGTCGGCCAGCATCGCGGCCCACGAGTCGCACACCGCGACGATCTTGGCCTCCAGCCGGATCTCGTCGGCGGTCAGGCCGAGCGGGTAGCCTCGGCCGTCGTTGCGCTCGTGGTGCTGGCGCACGATCTCGGCGATGTCCAGCAGGCCGGGCACGACGCTGACCAACTGGTAGCCGTAGTCCGAATGCTGTTGGACGAGCTGCCGCTCGTAGCGGGACAGGGCGCTCGGTTTGCGCCAGATCGCCTGTGGGATCAGGATCTTCCCGATGTCGTGCAGCCGACCGGCCAGTTCGGCACGGCGTACCAGGGCTTCGTCCTCGCCGAGCGACGCGGCCACGAGTGCCGCCCATCGGCCGACCGCGCGACCGTGTTCCTTGCCGGACAACCAGCCGTCCACCTCGTCAGCGGCGCGTTGCAGGTAGGACAACAGGTCGACGGTGGACTCTTTGTCGTTGGCACTACCAGCCAGCACGACACCTGCGGTGATGGTCTCCCCCACCACGACCCGGTCCCGGCCCTGCGACTTGGCCGCGTAGAGGGCGCGGTCCGCGGTGGTGATCAACTCGGCTGGCGAGTCACCGTGCCGAGGGTAGCCCGCGGTGCCGACCGACACGGTGACGTCGATCCACACGTCGGGCGACACCTGGATCGGGCTGGCGGCCACCTTGGTGCGCAACCGTTCGCCGATGCTGGCCAGCTCCTGCGGGCTGATCTCCGGCACCACCAGGGCGAACTCCTCACCGCCGTACCGTGCGATGAAGTCGGCGTGCCGGACCGCCTCACGCAGGCGGTGAGCCACTTCGATGAGCACGCGGTCGCCTGCCGGGTGGCCGTACCTGTCGTTGATCGACTTGAAGTGGTCGACATCCACGATGAGCACGGCGAGGCTGCTGCCGGCCCTGCGGGCCTTGGCGAGTTCGAACGGCAGTTGGGCGCCGAAGAAGCGGCGGGTGCGTAGGCCGGTGAGCACGTCGGTGGTGGCCAGGCGGCGCTGGTCGGCGACGAGGCCGGCAAGGCGGGCGATGGCGAGCAGGAACAGCACACCGCAGGCGCTGGCGATCACCGGTACGTCGCGCAGGATGCCCATCGCGTCCCGCACGATCAACGTGGCCGGTGCGATCAGCGCGGCGCCGGCCAGGACGGCCAGTCGGAACGGCGTCAGGCGCAGATCCTCGGCCGATGCCCGGTCGGCCACTCTGGAGACCGTCGGGTGCAGCGCGGCGGCACCGAGCGCGAGGTTGCCGCCGAGCCAGATCGCGTCCAGGAAGTTGCCGGTCTGGTAGGTACCGTTGAGCTGCTGCATCACGTAGAGCGTGTCCGCGGTGAGGATGGCCAGCAGGTTGCCGGCCAGCAGCAGGAACGCCACCGGGCGGCGGCCGGGCCCGAGGATCAGCCGGAGCGCGACGGCGAACATGGCCAGGTCCATCACCGGGTAGCCGACGGAAGCGAGCTTGATCAGCATCGGCGAGTCGGCGCGTGCCTGCGGGCCGATCAGGTAGAGCCAGGACAGCATCGCGCCTGCCACGGCGACCGTGGCGGCATCCAGCAGGCTGGCCAGGTCACGCCCGGGCGTGCGTAGGCGGATGAGCAGGATCAGGCCGACCACGACGAGCGGATAGTGGCCGAGGTAGAGCGGATCGGCGAGCGCCGGGAAAGCGGTGTCACCGAAAATGTTGTGGGCGACGTAGAAACAGATGTCCGCGGTCGCGTAGACAACTTGGCTGGCCGCGAGGAACAGCCAGGGCAGCCTGGCGCGGCCTGCGGGGAGGTAGCGGACACAACCGGTGACCACGGCCGCTGCGGCGGACGCGCTGACCAGGCAGTACAGCAGGACGAGGACCCATGGTGGCGCGTGCAGGCGGACAGCGAAGTAGTAGCCGGTCACCACGAGGATCCCGATGACCAGGTAGGCCACCCACAATCCCCCGGCTGTCCTGTGGACCTGCCGCGTGTCCATCCACGCCTTTCGGTCTGCGTTTGATTGGCCGAAACACATGCTACCGCCACGCTGGGCACTGGAACGGTCACCGTAGGTGCGGTCGCATGACACCAGAGTATCGAGATCGATCGACGCAGAGTTACGAAGTTGGCGCCGAAAGTGCGGCCAGTGATCAACTCTACGTTGATTACTGGCTTTGACCAGGCAAAATACGGTCGGGATGGCCGGATTTGAACCGGCGGCCCCCCGCTCCCAAAGCGGGTGCGCTACCAAGCTGCGCCACATCCCGGGTACACCACCCCGAGGCGGTGCACGCGGCAAGCGTAGCGCGACACGCTAGTCTGTTCACGCCCGGTACCATCGGCGCACGCGGGTGTAGCTCAATGGCAGAGCCCCAGCCTTCCAAGCTGGTCATGCGGGTTCGATTCCCGTCACCCGCTCCAGACCACTCCCCCGCAGGTCAAACGGGGTACAGACCGCTCCTGGTCCGTACCCCGTTCGCTCGTCCTGGGCCTCACGTGCGATTAGCGTGCTATTAGCTCGCCGGCACCAGGACGCCCGCCGCGCCGTCATCCGGCTCATCACGCCCCTTCTTCTGGTCCTTCTTGGCCTGCTTGCGGGCCTTCTTCTCGGCCTTCTTGCGGGCGGTCACCGCTCGCCGGCTCAGCTCGTCGGCGATCTCCCGATCACGCTCGCTGGTCGCATGCTGGTAGATCAGGGCAGCGCGCATGCTGCCGTGCCCCATCCGGTGCATCAGCTCGCGCGTGCTCGCACCGGACGCGGCCGCCAGGTGGTTGCCGGTGTGTCGGAGATCGTGGAAGTGGAACCCTTCGGGCAGGCTGGCCCCGGCCACCGACTTCACCCATGCCACCGTCTCCCGCCAGTTCCCGCGTTTCAGTACGGCGCCCTTCTCGCCCGTGAAGATCAACGCATCGTCACCTGGTCCGACGAAGTTCGCGAGATGGTGGAGTAGGTCAGGCATGATCAACCCTGGCAACGCCACCGTCCGTACACCCGCTGCGGATTTGGTCGAGCCGGTGACGATCTCGCCGGAGCCGAGCTGAGCGAACTTTCTCGACACCCGCACGGTCAGCGCTTCCAGATCGAGATCCCGCTGCCGCAGAGCGATCAGCTCGCCCCACCGCAGGCCGGTGAAGGCCGCCATGAGGATGAGCACCATGAACCGCGCTGGCATCAGCTTGGCCAGTGCATAGACCTGAGCGACCGTGGCCACCGGCCGCTCCTCGGTCTTCTCCTGATCCGCACCTTTGATACGACAGGGATTCCGCTTGATCCGACCGTCATCGAGCGCGGTATTCATGATCGCGCGCAGCAGTCGATAAGCCTTGGCCGCTGTGCTGGCCGAACGCCCGTTGTCGAGCATCCACGTCCGCCAGGCCCGCACTGTCTCAGTTGAGACCTCACCGAGTTCCTTCGCGCCGAGGAACGGCACGATATGCAGCCGCAGCAGGCTTTCGTACAGCTCAACCGTGCGCTGACTAAGCGGGCGATCCTTGATCCAGCGCCCGCCATAGTCCTGAACATTGGCCCTTCCGAGCTGCGGATCAACCCAGTCGCCACGGAGCATGTCCGTCTCGATCCCGGACAGCCATGCAGTCGCGTCCGTCTTCGTCGGGAACGTGTCCGGTGCGTACCGCCGCATCCCGTCCGGCCCGAGGTAACTCGCCTGAAAGCGACCGGACGGCAGCTTGCGCACGAATCCGAACCGCCGATGGCCCTTCTTGTTCGCCATGTCAGGCCGCCTTTCGAATCGGCTCAACTCGGCCGGCAGCGATGAAGACATCGAGGTCGGCGACGGCAAGTCGGACATGTGAGCCGACCTTGTGGAAGGCGATGCGCCGCTCGGCGATCAGACGCCGAATGAAGCGGACCGATGTGTTCAGGTAGAGGGCCGCTTCGGCCACGGTCAGATAGTTGTTCATGAGCTCCCCCGTTCTCATGCAGCCTGCGGAATTGCCGAAAGATCCGCGTCCCCCGGTGGTGCCCCTGACGCGGCCAACATCGCCCGGTCGTACTCAGCCCGCCAGGAGATCCGCTCCGCGACCGCGTGCATGAGCAGGTGCGCCCGTGGTGGCACGTTCTGATCACCAGGCGCGACCTTGCGCCACAACAACCGGCCCGGATCGGGCTCGGCCTTCTCGATGCCCACGGCCGCAAGCGCTTGTGTTACAAAGGTTTTCCGGTCGGCTCGGTGGTCGGCGAGGGTCTTGCCGGACCACTTCCGGGAGACCAGGACACGCCGGCCGGGCAGGCCGAGGGTG
>DASUJK010000369.1:0-8041 GCA_036279295.1 Pseudonocardiaceae bacterium
ACGTTCAACGTCCCGTTGATCCTGTCCATCCGGTCCGTCGCACCGGCACTCGCGCTGGGCAACGCCGTGGTGCTCAAGCCGGACCCCAGGACGGCGGTCTGCGGCGGTGTCGTGCTGGCCGAGGTCTTCGCAGCGGCGGGACTGCCCGACGGTCTGCTGCACGTGCTGCCCGGCGGGGCCGAGGTCGGCGAGGCCGTGGTCACCGAGCCGAAGATCAGGACCGTCTCGTTCACCGGGTCCACAGCGGCCGGTCGGCGCGTCGGCGAACTGGCCGGTGCCCACCTCAAGCGCGTGCACCTGGAGTTGGGCGGCAACTCCGGCATGATCGTGCTCGGTGACGTCGACGTGCCGGCCGCGGTGTCGGCCGGTGCGTGGGGTTCCTTCCTGCACCAGGGCCAGATCTGCATGACCACCGGCCGGCACCTGGTGCACGAGTCGGTGTACGACGCCTACGTCGCCGGGCTCGCCGAGACGGCAGGCCACCTGCCCGTCGGTGACCCGGCCACCGAGCAGGTAGCGCTCGGCCCGCTGATCGACGAAGGGCAGCGGGACAAGGTGCACCAGCTCGTCACGGCGAGTGTGGACGGCGGTGCCCGACTGGCCGCCGGTGGCGAGTACAACGGCCTGTTCTACCGGCCGACCGTGCTCGCCGACATCGGCACCGGCCTGCCCGCGTACGCGGAGGAGGTGTTCGGGCCGGTGGCACCCGTGGTGCCGTTCGGCACCCTGGACGAGGCCGCCGCGCTGGCCGCGGACACCGACTACGGCCTGTCGCTGGGCATTCTCACCCGTGACGTGATGCAGGGGCTGGAACTGGCCGAACGCATCCCGACCGGGATCGTGCACATCAACGACCAGACGGTCAACGACGAGGCACTGGTCCCGTTCGGCGGCGTCGGGGTGTCCGGCACCGGTGCCCGGTTCGGCGGTGCCGCGGCCAACGTGGACGCTTTCACGGAGACCCGCTGGGTCACCGTCCGGGGTGCCATCGCGCCGTATCCGTTCTAGACAAACGACAACCGACCACCCGGGTCAGCACTGAGGAGCAACGATGGCTCAACGGATAACCCGCCGTGACGCATTGCGGACCGCAGGTCTCGGACTCGGCGCAGTCGGCGCCAGCGGGCTGCTGGCCGCCTGCGGGAGCGGTCTCAAGGGCGCTAGCACCGGCGGCGCGTCGACCACCACGCTGAAGATCGGCTACGTCAGCCCGCAGACCGGTCCGCTGGCGTCGTTCGCGACCGGCGACAACTACATCATCAACAAGTTGAAGCCGATCCTGAGCAAGGGTTTCAACGCCGGTGGCAAGACGTGGAACATCGAGGTCGTTGTCAAGGACAGCCAGTCCACGACGACCCGCGCCACCCAGGTCACCCAGGACCTGATCAACACCGACAACGTGGACATCGTCGTCGCGTCGGCCACCCCGGACACCGCCAACCCGGTGTCCGACGCCTGTGAGGCGGCCGGCGTGCCGAACGTGACCACGATCGTGCCGTGGGAGGCCTGGTTCTTCGGTCGCGGCAAGAAGCCAGGCGAGACGTTCAACTACTCGACGATGTTCTTCTTCGGCCTGAAGGAGTTCACCGACCTGTTCACGCACATGTGGAAGACGATCGGTGAGGACGACGGCCCGGTGGCCTGCCTGTGGCCCAACGACACCGACGCCAACGCCTTCCGCCAGGGCTTCCCGCCGCCGATGAAGGCAGCGGGCTACTCGGTGATCGACGGCGGTGCCTACGCCGACGGCACGACCGACTTCTCGGCGCAGATCGCGAAGTTCAAGTCGGCCGACACCGACCTGTTCACCTGCTGCCCGATCCCGCCGGACTTCCAGGTGTTCTGGAAGCAGGCCGCGCAGCAGGGCTACAAGCCCAAGCTGGCCACCGTGGCCAAGGTGATGCTGTTCCCCAGCGAGGCCGTCGCGCTGGGCTCGCTGTCCAACAACATCGCCACCGACGTGTGGTGGAGCCCGTTCAGCCCGTACAAGTCCACGTTCGACGGCACGACGGCCAAGCAGCTGGCCGACGACTTCGCCAAGACCACCGGCAGCCAGTGGACCCAGGCCCTGGGCTCGGCGTACTCGCTGTTCGAGATCGCGGTGCAGGCGCTCAAGTCGGCCAGCGACCCCCGGGACCGCAAGGAGGTCGCCGACAAGCTGAAGAACATGAAGATCAGTGGCATCAGCGGCCCGCTGGACTTCACCACCGGCCCCCAGCCCGGCATCGCGCTGCAGAAGATCAGCGGCGGGCAGTGGCGGCCGGGCACCCAGTTCCCGTGGGACATGACCCTGGTGGACAACACCTTCAACCCCGACGTGCCGGTCAGCGGCACGCTCCAACCGACGCGCGCATGACAGCCGCACTCGAACTCGACGGTGTGCGCAAGCGGTTCGGCCAGGTGCTGGTGGCCGACGGGCTCTCGCTGGCTGTCGACGAGGGGCAACTGCTCGGCATCGTCGGTCCGAACGGCGCTGGCAAGACGACGCTGTTCGGCATGATCTCGGGTGACGTGTCGCCGGACTCGGGCGAGATCAGGCTGGACGGCCGCCCGGTCACCTCGCTCGGTCCCGCCGCCCGCACGCACATGGGCATCGGGCGGACGTACCAGGTGCCCCGGCCGTTCGAGCACATGTCGGTGTTCGAGAACGTGCTCACCGGGGCCGTGCACGGTGCCCGGCTGAGTCGCTCGGACGCGCAGGACACCGCGCTGGGGGTGCTGGAGCTGACCGGGCTGCTCTCGGTGGCCAACCAGCCGGCCGGGCGGCTGACCCTGTTGGCGCGCAAGCGGTTGGAGGTGGCCAGGGCACTGGCCACCCGACCGACCGTGCTACTGCTGGACGAGGTGGCAGGCGGGTTGACCGACCCCGAGGTGGACGAGCTGTTGGAGATCGTGTCCGCCCTGCGCGCGCAGGGCCTGACCGTGCTGTGGATCGAGCACGTCGTGCACGCCCTGCTGCGCAGCGTGGACCGGTTGGTGTGCCTGGCATCCGGCACGCTGGTGGCCGACGGGCTACCAGCCGCGGTGATGGCCGATCCGACGGTACGCAAGGTCTATCTCGGTGCCGACGTGCGGACGGTGCCGCAATGACCAACCTGCTGGAACTCGCCGGTCTCACCGTGCACCACGGCCAACTGGCCGCGGTGAACTCGCTGGACCTGGAACTGGCCGAGGGCTCGACCCTCGCCGTGATCGGCGCGAACGGCGCGGGCAAGACGACGCTGCTGCGGGCCATCGCCGGCACATTGCGCCCGACCAGCGGTCGGATCTCGTTCGACGGCCAGGACATCACGGGCGTGCCGGCGCACCGCAGGGCGGCGGAGGGTATCCGCCTGGTGCCGGAGGGTCGTCGGCTGTTCTCGTCGTTGACCGTCGAGGAGAACCTGCTGGCCGGGGCGTATCGGAAACGGTCCGGGCCATGGGACGTGGCCGCCGTGATCGAACTGTTCCCGTGGATCGGTGAGCGGCGCGGCCAGTCCGCGCGGCAGCTGTCCGGCGGCGAGCAGCAGGCGGTCGCCATCGGCAGGGCGCTGATGGGCAACCCTCGGCTGCTGCTGCTGGACGAGATGTCGCTGGGCCTGGCGCCGATGGTGGTCACATCGCTGTACGACGCGCTGCCCAAGATCATGGCCGAGGGCACCACGCTGCTGCTGGTCGAGCAGGACGTCAGCCAGGCGCTGCGCACGGCCAACCGGGTGCTGTGCCTGCTGGAGGGCAGGACGGTGCTGACCGGCACGCCCGGCGAACTGACAGCCGAGCAGATCGAGGGCGCGTACTTCGGCCTGGCGGGACGCTCGGGAGGTGCCAAGTGATCTGGGTCAACGCGATCGTGCAGGGACTGCTGCTCGGCGGCCTGTACGCGCTGTTCGCCTGCGGCCTGTCGCTGATGTTCGGCGTGATGCGGATCGTCAACCTCGCGCACGGCGACATCGCGGTGCTGGCCGCGTTCCTCGCCTACTCGATCATCAGCGCCACCCCGATCGGCGTGCTCGGCGCGACGGTGATCGTGCTGCCGGTGTTCGCCGTGTTCGGCTACCTGGTGCAGGGCGGGCTGCTGTCGCCTGCGCTGAAGGTCGGGCCGCTGTCCACGCTGCTGGCCACGTTCGGGCTGTCCATCGTGATCCAGAACGCGCTGCAACAGGGTTACTCGGCGGACACCAGGGCGTTGAACGTCGGTTCGCTGATCTCGGCGTCGCTGCACATCAGCGGACAGATCTCGGTGGCCTACCTGTCGCTGATCACGTTCGCGCTGGCCATCCTGGTGCTCAGCGCGTTGCAGTTCTTCCTGAGCCGGACCGCGACCGGCCGGATCATGCGTGCCACGGCGGACGACCCGGAGGCGGCCACGCTGTCCGGCGCCAACGCGCGGCACGTGTACGGGATCGCCACCGCGATCGCGTTCGCCACCGTGGCGCTGGCCGGCCTGATGTTCGCGATGCAGTCGTCGTTCTCACCGAGCATCGGCCCGACCCGACTGCTGTTCGCGTTCGAGGCGGTGGTCATCGGTGGCCTCGGTTCGCTGTGGGGCACCCTGGTCGGCGGCATGGTGCTCGGGCTGGCGCAAACGCTTGGCGCACAATGGGATCCGGCAATAACGCTGCTCGCCGGACACGTCATCTTCCTGGCCGTGCTTGCCTTCCGGCCGCAGGGTCTGATCCCGGCGAGGAGGACGGCATGACCACCGTTGGGCTGAGTGTCCGGCGGGGTGGCCGGACCAGCGTGTGGACCGGCGTCGGGTCCGGTGTGGTCATCCTGCTGATGGCCTACCTGCCCTATGCGGTCACCACGAGCGTCACCAACACGTTGGTCACGTTCCTGGAACTGCTCGCCATGTCGGTCATGTGGAACCTGCTGGCCGGCTACGCAGGCCTGGTGTCCATCGGTCAGCAGGCCTACGTCGGGCTCGGCGCGTACGCGGTGCTGCAACTGTCCGACTGGGGTGTGCCGCCCTACGTCGGGGTGTTCCTGGCGGCCGCGGTGTGTGCCGTGATCGCACTGCCGACGTCGCTGTTGGCGTTCCGGCTGCGCGGTGACTACTTCGCCGTGGGCACGTGGGTGATCGCCGAGGTGTACCACCTGGTGCTGGCGCGGGACAACTCGCTCGGCGGTGGCAGCGGTCGGGCGCTGACCACGCTGTCCGGCATCGATCCGGTGCTGCGCCAGGCCATCACGTACTGGGTGGCGCTCGCGGTGTGCGCGCTGTGCATCCTCGGCTGCTACCTGCTGTTGCGCAGCAGACTTGGCCTGGCGCTGACCGCGGTGCGGGACAACGAGGTCGCGGCCGGCAGCACCGGCGTCGCGGTGAACCGGGCGAAGCGGATCGTCTACCTGGTGGCCGCGGCGGGCACCGGCGCTGCGGGCGGGCTGATCCTGGTCAGCCAGTTGAACGTGGCACCGGACTCGATCTTCAGCGTGCAGTACACCGCGTACATGATCTTCATCGTCGTGGTCGGCGGGATCGGCACGCTGGAGGGACCGATCCTGGGCGCGATCATCTTCGTGATCATCCAGCAGCTGTTCTCCGATGCCGGCGTGTGGTACCTGATCCTGCTCGGCCTGTTCGCGATCGCCGTGGCCGTCAAGCTGCCGCGCGGGCTCTGGGGTGCGGTGTCCCAGTGGTCCGGTGTACGACTGTTCAACGTGGGCTACACGGTACGAGGGCTGGAGAAGGGGAACGGTACGTGACCAGGACACAGGTCGGCATCGTCGGTGCCGGCCCTGCCGGGCTGCTGCTGGCCAGGCTGCTGGAGCTGGCCGGCGTGGACAGTGTCGTGGTGGAGAACCGGGACCAGGGTTACGTGCGGGCGCGGCAGCGGGCCGGCGTGATCGAGCACCGGATCGCCGAGCTGCTGCGGCAGGCAGGCGTCGGTGCCCGGCTCGACCAGCTCGGCCTGGTGCACGACGGCATCTATCTCCAGTTCGCAGGCGAACGGCACCACATCGACTTCCGGGCGCTGACTGGTCGCACTGTCACCGTGTGGGCGCAGACGGAGATCGTGAAGGACCTCATCGACGCGCGGGTGGCGAGTGACCTGCCGCTCGAGTTCGAGGTCACCGACACGGCGGTGTCTCTCTCGTCCGATCGGCCGGTGCTCAGTTATGTCGATTCGGCTGGTGCGGCGCAGCGAGTGGAGTGCGACATCATCGCCGGCTGCGACGGCTTCCACGGCATCTCGCGTGCCGCCGTGCCCGGCCGGACCGAGTTCCAGCGGGACTTTCCGTATGCGTGGCTTGGCATCCTGGCCGACGTGCCGCCGTCCACCGACGAACTGATCTACTCCCGGCACGAGCGCGGCTTCGCGCTGCACAGCCTGCGGTCGCCCACGGTCAGCAGGCTGTACCTCCAGGTCCAGCCGGACGAGTCGGTGGCCAACTGGTCGCACGACCGGATCTGGGACGAGTTGGCGGTTCGGTTCGCGCTGCCGGGCTGGGAGCTGAAGTCGGGGCCGATCACGGACGTGTCGATCACGCCGATGCGGATGTTCACCACCGCGCCGATGCGGCACGGCAGGCTCCTTCTGGCCGGCGACTCGGCGCACATCGTGCCGCCGACCGGGGCGAAGGGCCTGAACCTGGCGCTGGCCGACGCTGCGCTGCTGGCCACGGCGATCATCGCGTTCGTGCGGGACGGCCGGTCGGACCTGCTGGATGCCTATTCGGACGCCCGGCAGCGGCACATCTGGCGGGCGGTGCACTTCGCGGTGTGGATGACCGAGATGCTGCACGTGCGGCCGGACGCCCTGGACAACGAGCTGCAACTCGCGCAGCTGCGGTACGTGGTGTCGTCCACGGCGATGGCGACGTCGTTGGCCGAGAACTACACCGGTATCCCCTGGTGACACACTGACGCGCGTGAGCGGAACGCTGTTGGTGTTGGGTGGGCGGAGTGAGATCGGCCTGGCGGTGGCGCAACGCCTGGTCGAGCAAGGCATGACGAAGGTGATCCTCGCGGCGCGGCGAGCGGACTCGTTGGACGTCGAGTTGGGTGCCGCCGAGGTGCACACGGTGGAGTTCGACGCCGATGAGGTGTCGGCGCATGCCTCGTTCGTGGATGGTCTCGTCGCTTCGTTTGGTCCGCTGGATGTGGTGGTGACGGCGTTCGGCATTCTCGGCGACCAGGAGCGGGCGGAGGCCGATCCGGCGCACGCACTGTCCATTGTGCACACGGACTATGTGGCGCATGTCAGTGCGCTGACGGTGTTGGCGTCGCGGTTGCGGACGCAGGGGTCGGGGACGCTGGTGGTGTTCTCGTCGGTGGCGGGGGTGCGGGTGCGGCGGGCAAATTATGTGTACGGGTCGGCGAAGGCAGGCCTGGACGGGTTCGCCAGTGGGTTGGCTGACGCATTGGCTGGTAGTGGCGTGCGATTGTTGTTGGTGCGCCCTGGCTTCGTGATCGGGCGGATGACGGCTGGTATGTCGCCTGCCCCGTTTTCGAGCACACCGGCCCAGGTTGCGGATGCCACGGTGGCGGCGTTGCGGCGGGGCCGGGGCGAGGTGTGGGTACCGGCGGTGCTGCGCCCGGTGTTCGCGGTGATGCGCATCCTGCCGAGGGCGGTGTGGCGCCGCCTGCCGAGGTAGGTGAGTGGCTCTTCTCGGCGTGTCGACCATTCGGTGGTCGACTCGCGCAACCGCACCCCGGGCGTGTCGACCCCTCAACGGTCGACACGCGCGGCCATCCCTTGCGAGCCGCCGGCTCGGTGCGACAAACCTGGTCCCCCTCGGCGAGTCGACCGCTCAATGGTCGACACGCACAGCATTTCTCGGCGTGTCGACCGCTCAATGGTCGACTCACACACCATTTCTCGGTGTGTCGACCGTTCGGCGCGACCCGGCCAACCGTCGGTGCGGCCTCGCCGGCCGAGTGCCCACTCACGTCGGCCACACCAGGCGTACCGCCAGCACTACGATCACCGCGCTGGCCGCCAGGGCTGTGCCCAACCTGCCTCTTGGCGTGTCGACCACTCGACCCAGCAGCCCACCGCCGCACGCCAGCAGCGACTGCCAACTCGCTGACGCCACAAACGCCGCCGCCACGAACACC
>DASUJK010000370.1:0-40739 GCA_036279295.1 Pseudonocardiaceae bacterium
ACACCGGCCTGCTTGAAGTCGGTGCTGATGAAGTAGTCGTAGTCCTGGCCTGCCGTCCCCCCCGGACTGACCCGGTAGGGCACCGTGACCACGCCGGCCTTGAACGCGCTGCGCAGCGCGGGCAGCACGGCCTGGCCCGCGTCGGGGAACAACACCATCGCGGTGGTGCCCTTGGCGACCAGGCCCTGGATGTCGGAGATCGCCTTCTGGGTGTTGCCCTGGCCGTCGGTGTAGGAGAACGACGTCACGCTGGGGCACTTGGCGATCTCCGCCTTGGCCTCGCCGACGGTGACCTTGCGCCAGTTGTTGTCGCCGAAGCCGTCGGCCAGGGCGAGCGAGATCTGCTTCGAGCCGCACCAGGACGGCACGTTCGCGTTCGCCGGGTGACCGGCTGCCGCCTGTGTGTTGGCCGAACCGCCGGTATTGACCGAACACGCGCTGATCGCCATGGTGAGCACGCCGAGCGAGGCGAACACCACCCGGCGCACGGTACGAGAAGACATGGAAACCCTTTCTGTACGGACGATCACGTCCTGAGCACGTCGCGCACCGATCCGCGGTGGCGTAGCCAGCCGCGCAGCGCGGTCCAGTTCACGGTGTAGACCGCGACGCCGGCAGCGAGTGCGAGCGCCTGGACGATGTTGCTGGCTGCCGGGTTGACCCCGAGGGTCAACACGAACTGGTCGAGTTGGCTGAGGAACAGCGCGGCCACAGCGCTGGCGACCGCGCTGCCCTTGCCGCCGAGCAGTGATGTGCCACCGAGTACGACCGCCGCCACCGAGGGCAGCAACTGCGAGTCGCCCTGGAACGCGCCGGGTGTGGTGACGATGCCGCCGAGCAGGATGCCGGCGGTGCAGTAGAGCAGCGACGCCCACACGTAGGCGCCCAACTGGTGGCGGCGGACCCGCAGGCCGACCAGATCCGCTGCCGCCGGGTTGGCCCCGACCGCCTCGAACCGGCGGCCGGCCACGGACCGTTTGATGAGGAACCCGACCACGGCCGTGATCACCACCGCGAAGTAGACCGCGTGGGACAGACCGAGAAACTGCCCGGTGGCGATCGTGTGCAGCGCCGCTGTAGTGCTGGTCGGTGATCCCCCGGAGATGCCGAGGACGACCGCGTAGAGCAATGCGTTGGTGCCCAACGTGGTCACGATCGCCGACATGCCGAGCCTGCTGACGAACCAACCGGTCAACAGGCCTGCGGCCAGTGCCGCGGCATAGGCGAACAGGACGGCAGGGAGGAGCTTGCCGCTGTTCCCACTGGGGTAGTGCGTGACGATGATGACGCTCAGTGACACTGTGCCCGGTACGGAGAGATCGATGCCACCCTGCTGGATGACGAGCGTCTGACCCAGCGCGATGATGGCGAGGACGGCGGCAAAGGGCAGCATGCCCTGGATCGAGCTGCGGGACAGGCTCTCCGGTTGCACGACCAGGCTCACCACGAACAGCGCGACAGTGGCGATGACGATGGTGACCAGGCCTCGGGAGGCGCTGCCGGTCCAGGATCGCGCCGGTCTGCGCTCCTCGGTGCGCTCCGGACCGGTTTCGGTGACCGGTGTGGGATCGGAGGTGTCTGACATGAGGGAGCCCTTTGCCGTGTCGCTCATCGAGTCACTCCTCCGAGTCGAACAACGCCGGAAGGTTCACTGATACTGTACAAGACATCCTCGTCCGTCAAGATAGAGTGAACAGCTAACGTGACCCAATCGATTCCGAATTCATGTTGGCAGGCAACAGAAATCGATACAGTTACCCATAGTCGAACCGTCCTGAACGGACAGTCGACAATGGTCACTTTCGGCGGCGGCGCGCTATTTCCGCCGCGTTCTGTGGTGTTCCGCGATAGCTGACATGTCGTGTGCTCCGAAACCGTCGTCGGACGCTTTGTCGGACACGCTTCTGACCATCGTGGCCACCGGTACCGGGCTGTCCCGGCTGGCCGCGAACTGCTCGATGAGGTGTAGGTCCTTGCGCATCAGGTCGATGGTGAACGCGACCGGCTGGTTGGCCGGGTCAGCAAACGCGGCGCGTTTGTAGAGCAGGAACGGTGCTGCGACGACGCTGTTGGCGAGGACGTCGAGGGCGGTGTCGCGGGGAACGCCACCCCGTTCGGCCAGGACGATGGCCTCGCTGAGGGATGCGTTGAGGCTGTGGACGACCGAGTTGACGGCGAGTTTCATCGCCTGGCCGCTGCCGGTGCCGCCGACGTGGATGACGTCTTTTGCGAAGGCACGGAGGACGGGTTCGACGGTGTGCGCGGCGTCGGTCGGACCGCCGATCATGACGAGCAGGGCGCCGGCGCGGACGGTGGCCACGCTGCCGGACACGGGGGCGTCCAGGAACGGGACGCCCAGTTCGGCGAGCCTTCTGGCGGACCGTGTTGCGGCGTCGACCCCGATCGTGGCCATGTCGCAGACAATGGTGCCGGGGTTGATGGTGGTCGCGACGCCGTTCGGTCCGAACAGGACGGTGTCCAGAGCGGCGGCATCGGCCAGCATGGTGATCACGATGTCGGCGTTGGCAACGGCGGCGGCCGGGTCGGTCGCGCGAGTAGGCGAGACAGTTCCCGCGCGCGTGTCGACTGTTCCCGGGGGCGAGTCGCCCGCTCGCGTTGACGAGTCGCCCGTTCCCGTCGGCGAGTCGACCACTCCGGCGCGCGTGTCGACCGTCTGCGCGGGTGGCTCGGCCGCTTGTGCGGGCGACTCGGCGTCGGTCAGTTCCTCGGTCAGGCGGCGATAACCCGACTCGCCCCGGTTCCAGACCGTCACGTCGTGGCCGGCGCGGATCAGCCTGGCCGCCATGGGGGTGCCCATCCGGCCAAGGCCCAGCACCGCGATCCTCGTCATCGGCTTGGGTCCACTAGGATCTTGCCGCCGGCCCGCCGCTCGACCAGCGCCATCAGCCCCTCGTCCACCAACTCGTCCAGGCCGATCACGCGATCCAGCAACTGCCGAGCGATGCCGCCATCTGTCAACAGGTCCAACGCTGCCGGGATGTCCTCGTCACACACATGGGCGACGGTCGTCAGCATGTCGACCTCACGCAGCGTCGCATCGGCCAGGTCCAGTGCCTGTGGCTCGTGCGCCAGCCCGACGAACATCACCCGGCCGCCGCGCGCCGCCATCCGCACCGCCTGCTGCGCCGACCCCGACACGCCGCTGGACTCGATCACCAGCTGCGCCCCGACGCCACCCGTCAACTCACGCACCAGTTCGACCGGATCGCGACCTGTCACGTTCGCCACATCAGTGGCGCCCAGCGCAACTGCCGTCGCCAATCGAGCGTCATCGATGTCGAGAGCGATGATCCGGTCCGGCCGACCCGTGGCCAACCCGCACAGGATGAACGACCCGATCGCGCCCGCTCCGATCAGCACCACCGTGTCACCGGGGCCAGCAGCTGTACGACGCGCCGCGTGCAGACCAACCGCCAACGGCTGCGCCAGCCCCGCCGCGTCATCCGAACACCCGTCCGGAATCGCCACACACGTCGACGCCGGCACCGCCGCGTACTCGGCCAGCCCGCCGTCGGCATTCAGCCCCAACGTCCAATACCCGGCACACAGGTTCGTCCGCCCCGCCGCGCACCACCCGCACGAACCACACGACACCCCGGCACCCGTGGCCAACCGCTGCCCGGCCGCCCATCCCGCACCGGGCTCGACGACCTCGCCGATGAACTCGTGGCCCATGATCATCGGACCGAGATGCCCACTGGCCGGGTGCCGCCGCCGCACAGGGAACATCCCCGGCCCGTGCAGGAACTCCGACGCGTCGGTGCCACAGATGCCCGACCGCAGCACCCGCACCAACACCTGCCCGGCCGCAGGCGTGGGCACCGGACGGTGCTCGATCCGCACGTCCTTCGCCCCGTGGTACACGGCCGCCCGCATCACACGGCCGCCGACACGAGATGGACCTTGACCTGTGTCCGGTCCTGCCGCACCAGGTCGATCGCGCGCGCCGCCTCGGTCAGCGGCAGCGTCGTGGTCACGATCGGCGACAGGTCGATCCCCGTCCGGGCCAGGAACCGCAGCGTCTCCGGCCACACTCCCGGCGAACCGATGATCCCGCGTACCTGGAGTTCCTTCGACTGGATCAGGCCAAGCCTGGCCGATGCCTGCCCGCCGACATCGATACCCACCATCACCAGCCGTGCCCGGAACCCCGCCACCTCGAACGCCGACGCCATCGCAACGGGTTTGCCGCTGGCCTCGATCACCACATCGGCACCCCGGCCACCGGTCAGTTCCAACACCTCCGCGAGCCAATCGGAAGCAGTTGGATCGACATGCACGTCGGCACCGAGTTTCAACGCCAACGCGGCCCGGTCGTGGTTCGGTTCCAGCACCACGACTCTCGCCCGCCGGGCGACCGCGCCCGCGATCACACCCAATCCGATCGGTCCGGCACCGAACACGGCGACCGTGTCGCTGGCGTCCACATTGTCCGCTCGCAGCGTCGCGTGGTAGCCACAGCTGAACGGCTCGACCAATGCGCCCTGGGTCCAGTTCATCGAGTCCGGCAACCGGTGCAGCCACTCGGGACGGGCCACGAAATACTCGGCCGCAGCCCCGTTCACGCTGAACCCGAAGTGATCATCACCGATGACACACTCACCGACCACCCGGTCACCGACGCCGAACGAGCGGACCGAACTGCCGACCGCGACGATCTCGCCCGCCCACTCGTGACCGGGCACGACCGGGTATTCGAACGGGATGATGTAGCGGCCTTCGAGCAGATCGATGTCCGAATGACAGATGCCGACCGTCCTGGCCGCGACCAGGACCTCGTCGTCAGCGATCCTCGGCGGCTCGATCTCGTTGACCTGCGCTGTGGCGTCACCGACGAATTGCAGCGCCTGCATCTCAAACTCCTGACATCGACGGATGTGTGAATCAGCGGGATGTCTTGCGGCCCGCTTCGGTGTTCAGGTGGGACTGCGAGTCGCGGATCGTCGGCAGCTGGCCACCGACCGTGTAGTAGCGCTGGCCGGCGACCAGCAGTTCCTCGGCCGGGAACTTGGTGATCACCTCGCACCCGTCGGCCGTGACCACCAGTTCCTCCTCGATCCGGGCGGCACCGAGGCCGTCGGCCGACGGCCAGTAGGTCTCCAGTGCGAACACCATGCCCTGTTCGAGGACCTCCGGGTGGTCCAGCGACACCAGCCGGGAGAAGATCGGCTTCTCCCAGATGGACAGTCCGACACCGTGGCCGTACTGGAGCCCGAACGCGGCCTCCTCGTCCGGGAAGCCGAACTCCTGGGCCGCGGGCCACACCGACACGATGTCCGCCGTGGTGGCACCCGGCCGGACCAGGGCGATCGCCTTGTCGATGTACTCCCGGCAGCGGGTGTACGCGTCCCGCTGCGCGGCCGACGCGCTGCCAACGGCGAACGTCCGGTAGTAGCAGGTGCGGTAGCCGAGGTAGCTGTGCAGGATGTCGAAGAACGCCGGGTCACCCGGCCGGATGATGCGGTCGGAGTACACGTGCGGATGCGGCGCGCACCGCTCGCCGGAGATGGCGTTCACGCCCTCGACGAACTCAGAACCCATGTCGTAGAGCGCTTTGCTGACCAGCCCGACGCACTCGTTCTCCCGGACGCCGGGCCGCAGGAACTCGTACAGCGAGTCGTAGGCGGCATCCACCATCGAGCACGCCTGGGTAAGCAGCGAGATCTCGCCGTCGGTCTTGATCCGGCGTGCCTCCAGGAACACCTGCTGGCCGTCCACCACGGTCACACCGGCGTCGCGCAGCGCGGACAGCACCGGCATCTCGATGACGTCGACGCCGACGGGCGCGTCCAGCAGTCCGTAGAGCTCCAGTTCGTGCCGGATCTTGCGGGCCACCTCGACGGCGACCCCGGCGTCCGGGTGGAACGCCCCACGCAGCGTGGAGATCCCGGCCCTGGCACCGGACGGGTTGAGCGGCTGCGCGCCGTGGTGTGGTGCGTGCGGGTCGTCGGCGGCCACGTCGCTGTAGTCCAGCCACGGCGAGTACAACTGGTGGTGGCGGGCGGCGGAACCGAAGTCCCACACGATCGGCTCGCCGCCGCGGACCAGCAGCGAGAACCGGATCAGCTTGTCCACCGCCCAGGTGCCGATGTGCGTGGCGGTCATGTAGCGGATGTTGGTGAAGTCGAACGCCAGCACGGCACCGAGCTCGGACTTCTCCAGCTCGTCGCGTAGCCGCGTCAACCGGTCGTCGCGGAGTCGGTCGATGTCGATCCGCTGTTCCCAGTCGACGGCATTCGTGCCAAACGTGGCTGTTCCCATGGTGCCCTCTTCCGTTTAGCTGGCGGAACCGACCTTGACCAGCAGCTTCTGGGCGTCACCTGCCGGATCCAGCAGCCGGTCGAAGCCCCTGGTGACGATGTCGTCCACCGGGATGACCTCGGTGAGCACGCGCTCGACCGGATAACGCCCCGCCGCGACAAGTGCGGTGATTCGGGGAAAGTCGTAGACCGGGTAGCACCACGTGCCGACCAGACTCAGGTCCCGATTGGACAGTGCCATCGGGTCGATCGTCGCCGGCCGCACGTGTAGGCCGACCTGGGTGGCCGTGCCGTGCGACCGCAGGCTGTCCAGAGCGACCGTCAGGCCGCCCTGGCTACCGGAGCACTCGGCTGCCGCGTCGACGCCGACACCGTCGGTGAGCGCACGGACGGCAGTCGGCACGTCGTCGCTGGTCGGGTCCAGCGTCGTCGCGACACCGAACGCGTCGACCAGCGCCCGCCTGCGCGCGTTCGGTTCACTGACGACCACGTGTGCGGCGCCGGCCGCATGGGCGTACAGCGCGGCCAGCGCGCCGATCGGTCCGGCACCGGTGATCAGGATGGTGTCACCGGGCCGCAGGCCGGTCCGATCGACACCGTAGGCGGCGACCGCGGCCGGCTCGACCAGCGCACCCTGGATCTCGCTGACCTCGTCGGGCAGCACGGACAGCTGGTAGTCCGGCACCACGACCTGCTCGCTGATCCCGCCGCCGTGCCAGCTCAGGCCGGTACACGCCATGTTCGGGCACAGGTGGTTGAGGCCACGCCGGCAGTAGTAACAGTGTCCACAGTAGACCAGCGGCATCACCGACACCCGGTCGCCGACCCGCACGCCGGTCACGTCGGCCCCGATCTCCAGTACCTGACCGGAGAACTCGTGGCCGAGGACCTGGGGCGCGGCAGCGCCGGACAGCGGGTGCGGGCTGGTCGGGATGACGATCGGGCCTGCCGCGTACTCGTGCAGGTCGGTGCCGCAGATCCCGCACAGGTAGGGCCGGATCCGGACCTCCCGTGGTCCCACGGCGGCCGGTTCGACGATCTCCTCCACCCGGATGTCGTGCTTGCTGTGGTAGACGGCGGCGCGCATCCTCAACTCCTGTGTTCAGGACCGGTGTACAGCGACAGTGAACTGCCTAGCGCGTCCCGAGTCAATCCCGTAGGCAAAATCGGTACCTACAAAGGAGTATCGCTGGTCATCCTCTTGACGTAGCCGTTCGCACGACTGTTCACTTCCAGCAAACGTCCGGCACGTCAGCCTGGAGGAACACCAATGGATCTCGGCAACGGCTTGGGTCACCTGTCCTACTCGACGCTGGTGCACCCCGGGGACAACTGGACCGAGATGCGGACCAGCCTGAGCACCTACGTGCCGGAGGTGAAGCGCCGGTTCTGCCCGGACTCCTCGTTCGGCGTCTCACTGCGCCTGTCCGGCGCCTCGGCCGCCGAACTGGCCGCTGACCAGGGCGAACGCGCCAAGCTGCGGGAGTTCCTTGCCGCCGAGGACCTGTACGTGTACACCGTCAACGCGTTCCCGCAGGGCTCGTTCAAGGGCCGGTCGGTGATGGCGGACGTGTACGAGCCCGACTGGAGCACCGACGAGCGCGTCCGCTACACGATGAACGTGGCCGACGTGCTGGCCGACATCACCGACGACGGCGTCCAGCCGACCATCCAGACGATGCCGCTGGCGTATCGGCCGAAGGTGACCAGCGCTGCCTACGTGGACCTGTTCACCCGTAACGTGTTGCGGGTCGTGGCGCACCTGGTGGACCTGGAGCGCAGGACCGGCAGGCGGGTCAAGCTGGCCATCGAGCCGGAGCCGTTCTGCTACCTGGAGACCATCGCGGAGACCGCCCGGTACTTCCAGGACCGGCTGTACTCCAGGTCCGGCGCCGACACGCTGGCCGAGCTGTCCGGCCTGCCGCTGTCCGAGGCGTTCGGCGCGCTGCGCAGGCATGTCGGCGTCGTGTTCGACATCTGCCACCAGGCAGTCGAGTTCGACGACATCCCCGCGTCGCTGGAACTGCTCGCGTCGGCCGGGGTGCCGGTGTTCAAGCTGCAGGAGGCCGCCGCGCTGTGGGTGCCCGAGGTCAACGACGACATCGTGCGGGAACTGGAGCGGTTCACCGAGACCATCTACCTCAGCCAGACCTCCGAGCTGCGGGACGGCAAGGTCACCCGGCATCTCAACCTGATCGACGCCATCAACGCGTGGCGGCAGGAGCCGGGCGGCACCAGGGAGTGGCGCACCCACTTCCACGTGCCGGTCTTCCTTGACGACCTCGGCCCGTTCCGGACCACCCGGTTCGCCATCGAGCAGGCGCTGGCCGCGCACCGGGCGCACCACCAGTCCACCCACCTGGAGATCGAGACCTACACCTGGGACGTGCTGCCCGAGCACCTGAAGACCGGCGACATCACCGACTACGTGGTCCGGGAACTGGAGTGGGTGCGCGGCCAGCTGATCGCCTAGTGCGGCGGCGGGATGATGCGCTCGGCGCGGAGCTGGTCGAACAGGTCCAGGAAGGACCGGCGCGAGTCCTGCGTGTCCAGGAAGCCGTGGGCGCGGCTCTTGGTCATGTCGGCGAAGGTCTCCGCCTCGCGGCCGAGGTCGCCGTCGGTGTGCCACCAGGACGCGATGCGGTCCAGCGAGTTGGGCACCAGGTCGTACTTGGCCACGATCCGGTCCCAGGTGTCCGCCGCGTCCGCGAACCGCTTCTCCAGCGGCTGGGCGTGCCCCGGGTACTCCGCGACCGGGACACCGAGGCCGCCTGCCACGACCGGCCACAGCTGCCGCCAGCGGAACACGTCGCCGTTGACGGTGTTGAACGCCTCGTTCGCCGCCGCGGGCGACGTTGCCGCCCACACCAGTTGCCTGGCCAGCAGCCGGGCGTCGGTGAGGTCGGTGATGCCGTCGTGCTGCCGCGGGGAGCCGGGGAACACGAACGGCTCACCGGTCTCCCGGCACAGCGCGCCGTACAGCGCCAGCGTCACGCCCATGTTCATCAGGTTGCCAAGCGCCCAGCCGATCATGGTGTGCGCGCGGTGCACCGACCACGTGAAGCCGCCGCGTTCGGCGGCGTCGAACAGGATGTCCTCCTGGGTGTAGTAGAAGTTCTCGCCGGACAGCCGGGGCTGTTCCTCGCGGAACGGTGTCTCCATCGGGGTCCTCGCGTAGGCCTCGAACGGGCCGAGGTAATGCTTGAGCCCGGTGACCAGCGCGACGTGCCGGACGTCGCCGTCGACCAGCGGTTCCAGCACGTTGCGCAGCATCGTGCCGTTCACCGCGCAGTTCTCCGCCTCGGTCGGCTGACGCTGCCACGTGCAGAAGAACACGTGGGTGGGGCGCACGGCGGTCACCGCGGCCGCGGCGGCATCGGCGTCCAGGATGTCGGCGGCCACCGGGCGCACGCCGGGTATGGGCGTGGCACCGGACCTGGACAGCCCGTGTACGTCCCATCCGGACTCGACGAGTCGAGCGGCGACGTTGTTTCCGGCGATACCCGTCACACCCACGACGAGGGCGCGCCTGCTGTCGGCCACGTGCTGTCTCCGTTCCGGGAAGGTTCCGCTGCCGGTCAGCGGCCAGAGCAGCTTGACCGAACGGCCCGGCGAGTGTCAAGCATTACTGAACAACACCGACGATCCGCAGGACAGGAGGTGTTTTCCTTCTGGCGAATGTTCGAATACGCTGAACAGTGAGGGTGAGGAGCGTCCGTGTCAGCTACCAACGGTTCGGGTCGCCGCGAGTCGGTCGCGAGTGTCGGCGCGCAGTTGCGCGATCGGCGACTGGAGGTCGGGTTGTCCCTGCGGCAGTTCGCCAGGGACCTCGGGGTGTCGCCGTCGTTCATCTCGCAGATCGAGAACGGCAAGTCGCAGCCGTCGGTGGCCACGCTCTACATGATCTGCAACGCCCTCGACCTGTCCATCGACGAACTGTTCAACCAGTCCGCACCTGTCGAGGCCGTGGCTGTCCAGCCGCCCGTCGTGGCCCCGGTCGCCACCGGCGTGTCCCGGCGGCGCACCGAGACCTTCCACGGCGCGCTCGCCAAGCTGAACGACCGGACCCCCGATCAGGAGAACCCGGTGGTGACACCGGCGCAGCGGCGCAGGCTGGTGCTGGACTCCGGCGTGACCTGGGAGCAGCTGTCGTCGACACACGAGGCCGCGGTGGACTTCCTCTTCGTGCGCTACGACGTGGGCGGCAGTTCGGTGCCCGACGACAAGCTGACCCGCCACGGCGGCATCGAGTACGGCTATGTCATCAGCGGCAACCTGGAGATCACGCTGGGCTTCGACACGTACCAGGTCAACGCGGGCGAGTCGATCTCGTTCGACTCGGCGACACCGCACCGCCTGACCAACCGGGGCGACGTGCCGGTCGAGGCGATCTGGTTCGTGCACGGTCGCAATCCGAACCATGAACACTGAACGCGGCGCCTGGCACAGCTAGAACATCTCTGTGTTGATCCACATACCTCGAATGGCGGAGTGGACCACCGATCCCGCCAGAATTCCATTCTGTCGACAGATGACGTGTCTCGCAAACCGGACGATGCACCGATTCGTGACACCCATTGCTTCACAATGTGCAGCAGTTTGCTTATTTAGGGTCCCTTCCTTATTTACCATCCTGCGAACACGCCGCACCTACTGATGCGTCACTCAGCCATTTGCAACACGGATTGCGTCCAGCGGTCAACTGTCGACAGAAGTGTTCGTATGGGCCGTATCGCGCCCGATCAAGACCACACCCCTTGACAGATATATGCGCACACATGTAGCACGGCGTCTTTTCAGCATCACGGCCCCATGCATGCGCCAGCATTTGGCGTAATGCATCGCGCAGCAGTGGACACTTCCGTGGCAGTCGTGTAGACACGACCAGCGTACTTTCAAATACAGGGAGTGCGGCAGGGCTGCCGATCGTGTCCGCATCGGCGCCTTGGGCTCACCCGTTTGGAGCCGCCGAACCAAAGCTCATGTGTGAACGGAGACGATGAGACCAGCCTCATTGTGGCTAGCCGATGAGTTCTATCTGACCGCTCATCGCGACTATGATGGCCGGCCACGCCTCAATTCGTCCGCCCTGGCACTGGGCATTGCCGGCGCACTGCTGGTTGAACTGGCACTGCATCGAAAGTTAAGGATCAACACACAGCAGCTGGAACTTGTCGTGGCCAATTCGGACACTCCGCCTCCTGATGCGACCGCGCACACCGTGCTGGATCAACTGGCTGCCGAGCCGGACATCAAGTCCATTTCGGTGTGGCTGCGGTTCCTCAGCCAGACCGCACCACAGCGAGTCGCGGAACGGTTGGTACGCGCGGGAATGGTTCATCCGGAGCAGTCGGGTCCACTGTGGCGCCGGACTGTCCTGTATCCACCCTTCGACGCCAACGAGGCGATCCTGCCCGCCGTCCGGATCAAGGGTGTCGCCGCCAGGAGAGAACCCGTCACGCTGTCCGACGCGCTGCTCGCCGGCCTGGCCGGCGCCACCGGCCTGGATGGATTCGTGCTCCAGGACCTCGACGCCGACAGCCGCCAGTTCCTGCGCGAGGTACTCGCCCAACTACCCAGGCCGCTGCTGTGTCTGCTCGCCGAAACGAAGGCCGCGGTCGGCGCCGCTGTGCTCTCGCGGAGACGGTGACACAGATGCTGACACAGCTGACACCTGGCCGACACACGCTCGTCCACCGTTAACTCATCATCAACTGGAGTCCAGTATGGACAGAACATCCACCGTCGCGAGCAATGTCGCGGCGGCGCTGGCGCACAACAAACTGGGTGCTACCCGAATCACCCAGTTCGCGCTCAGTGCGGCAGCCACCCTGACGGTCGTGGCAGGCGTCGTGCCGACGGGCTACGCGGTGACCGGCATCATCGGTATCCCGGGCGCCTTCGTGTTGATCGGCCTTGTCCTGCTCGTGTTCTGCGTCGGCTACAACGCCATGTCCCGGCGCATCTCCAACGCGGGCGCGTTCTACGCCTACATCGCCCAGGGCGTGTCCCGGCCGGCCGGTGTCGCGGGTGCCTGGGTCGCCCTGCTCAGCTACAACCTGCTACAGGTCGGCCTGTACGGCATCTTCGGCGCCCTGGGTGCTCCCCTGCTCAACGGCTGGCTGCACGTCAACCTGGCCTGGTGGGGCTGGGCGCTGATCGCCTGGGCGATCGTGGCCGTGCTGGGTCTGGCACAGGTGGAGTTCAACGGCTCGGTGCTGGGCATCCTGATGGTCGCCGAGGTCGTCGTCATCCTGATCTACTTCGCCGCCTTCGTCACGCACCCGGCCGGTGGCGTCGTCACCACCACCACGTTCCAGCCCAGCCACCTGTTCGTCGCCGGGTTCGGCTCACTGCTGGTCATCAGCGTCACCGGGTTCGTCGGCTTCGAGTCGGCCGCGTTCTACTCGGAGGAGGCCAAGGACAGCAGCCGCACGGTGCCCAAGGCCACCTACATCTGTGTCGCGCTGATCGCCATCCTGTACTGCCTGGCCTCCTGGGCCATGTCCGTGGCCACCGGCCCTGGCAACATCGTCTCCGCCGCCCAGAAGCAGGGTGGTGAGCTGGTGTTCAACCTGGCCACCCAGACGCTGGGCTCCGCGTGGGGCACCATCGGCCACGCGCTGCTGCTCACCTCGGTGATCGCGGCGATGATCTCCTACCACGGTTCCGCGTCCCGCTACGTGTTCTCGCTCGGCCGCGAAGGCGTGCTGCCGTCGGGCTTCGGCCGCACGCTGCCCAGGACGGGTGCCCCGGTGTGGGGCTCGGTCTCGCAGTCGCTGATCGGCCTGATCGTCATCGTCGCCTACGCGCTGGCCGGCCTCGACCCGCTGGTGAACCTGTTCTTCTGGCTGGGCACCACCGGCGGCTTCGGCGTGTTGCTGCTGCTCACCGCCACGTCGGCGGCCGTCATCGGCTACTTCCGCCGCAAGGGCGGGGAGACCGCATGGCGGGCGGTCATCGCGCCGCTGATCGCGTTCGCGGCGCTGGCCGCGGCAGTGGTGCTGTCCGTGATCAACTTCGCGAACCTGCTCGGTGTGCCGCCGACCTCAGTGGCGCGGTGGGCGTTCCCGGCCGCGTTCGGCGTGGTCGCCGTCGGCGGCATGCTGTGGGCCGCGGTCCTGAAGGCACGCAGGCCGGAGGTCTACCAGCGCATCGGCCTCGGTGTCGCCGCGGAGACCGGCCGGTCGACGGCGCAGGGCGGCAACCCCTACGAGACCGCTGCGGGATCACTGCTGTGACCGGCCGCGCACCCGCCCCTGCCGCGGTGGACATCGAGACGGCAGGTCCGGAGGACGCGATGGTGGCCGCGTCGATCATCGCGGAGGCCTTCTCGCCCCTCGCGGTGTCGACATGGCTGGTGCCCGACGAGGACGAGCGGCTGGCGGTGGTCGAACGGAACATGCTGATCTGGACGACGCACGCCAGCAAGCACGGGTACATCCACATGACCCGTGACCAGATCGGTGTCGCGGTGTGGTTCCCGGTCGCCGAGCCACTGCCCGAGCCGGACGACTACGACAGTCGGCTGATGTCGGCGTGTGGACACTTCACCGAGCGGTTCCGCCAGTTGGACGCCGCGTTCGAGGAGCACCACCCGCACGAGCCGCACCACCACCTCGCGCTGCTGGCCATCCGGCCGGGGCACCAGGGCAAGGGCATCGGTACCGCCCTGCTGAACCACCACCACGAGGTGTACCCGGACGTGCCCGACTACCTGGAGGCCAGTTCCCCGGAGTCCCGGGAGCTGTACCTGAGGCACGGCTTCGAGGATCGGGGGCCGTTCCGCCTGCCCGATGACGGTCCGCCGCTGTGGTCCATGTGGCGGCCAGCGGGCGGCTGACCGAGCGTAGTTCTACCAACGCGTGGTGGCGGGGCACCGATCAAGGCGCCCCGCCACCACGCTTTTTTCGGCATCTGTCGTAATGGATTCGCCGCATGACTAGTGCGAATGCGCACTCACAGTGAACCCCAAGGTTTCCATAGGGTGGATATCCGACCCTCGATGAACTGCCGGTCAACGACCGGTGATCAACAAGGAACGGATGCACACATGAACATGTCTGCACTCAGTCCACGCCGGACTGTGCGAAGATTCTCCGGCCGAGCGAGATCGACACGGGCGTCGACACGGTTACTCGTCCTGCTCGGCGCCGTCCTCGCCACCGTCGGATTCCTGCCGACAACCGGCCAAGCCCAGCAGCTGAACGCCCAGACGACCTTCTTGAGCAAAGTCGGTCCGGTCGGCACGGACGACGGATTCCCCACGTACTACCAGGACAGCAACGGGCTGCGCCTGGCGCACTGCTTCGACGGCTCGGCACTGTGCGGCGGTGTGGAGAGCCCCCTGCCCAACCCGGCCTTGCCGGTGTCGTTCCCTGGCAACTACCCGTTCGAATCATTCTACTTCCTGGCCCAGGCAACCGTTGATCTCGCGGGCGGTGGCAGGGGCAAGTTCGTTGCCACGGTGGAAGCATCGTTCAACAGCGCCGACCCGCAGGCCGGTACGCAGATGACGTTCTCCAGGATCCGGTTCGTCATCGACGCGCCGACCACCGGCACTTACACGGTCATCCACCCGTACGGCAAGGACACGTTCGATGTAACGGCTGCCGGCCCGCACGCGATCTTCGCGACCGGGGATGTCGGCATCGCTTCCGGCGTGTTCACCGGTGCGCTGGGCGGCCGGATCGACCCCTTCCTGGAGTGGGACACCGGCCCGATCAGCGACACGGCCGGGAACCAGTACCTCGGTGACCCGAACACCAACCACGCGGTGGTCGGCAGCCCCTATGGCACGAACTTCTTCGAGATCGACGGGCCCAACGTCGGCGGCCCCGGCATCAACTCGGTCAGCACGAACCTGTTCTCGATCGTCGGCAAGATCGACACCAACTCCGGCCTGACCCCGGGTCACCCGACCTACAGCCGGTCCACCACCGACAACGGTTTCGTCGACGTGCAGTCGAACAGCGACGCAGGCAAGTCGATCAAGGCAGCGCTACCCGGCGACTCCTTCACCACACTGCGCGGCGCGGCGGACGGCAACTACGTGGCCCGCCTGCCGTTCGAGGGGGCAACGCCACCGACCACCGTCACAGTGGAGAACCTGAGTGATACACCGGTGGTGGTGACGCATCCCCAAGTCACAGACCTGGTGACCGTCACCGACGCCACCTATGACAGCGATGCGCAGACATTGTCAGTCACAGCCGTGTCGAGTGATCAGGCGATACCACCAACACTGACACTCGACGGATTCGGCACACTGACAGCGGGCACGCAGACAATGTCGCCCGCCATCCCGAGCACCGGAGATGTCTCGACACCTGCGTTGACCGGCACCGTGGCAGTGGGCACCAAGACGTTCACCGGAGTGGCCGCACCACCGGAGACGATCCATGTGACCTCGGCCAAGGGCGGCACGTCGACCTCCCTGGTGCGGGACATCGGCTCGGCGTTCCTGGCCGACCCGGTGTCCGCGGACGCTGGTTCGGACCAAACGGTGCAGCAGGGTCAGCACGTCACCCTGGACGGCAGCGCATCGATCAACGCCAAGACGTTCGCATGGGTCCAGACCTCCGGAACCGCTGTGACACTCACCGGCGCCAACACCGCGGTGGCGACGTTCACCGCACCGGCGACGGCGGGGACGCTTGGCTTCACGCTCACTACCACCGGTACGTCGGGGTCGTCGACCGACGACATCGTGATCACAGTGGCCGCGGTCGCCGCACCGGTGGCCAACGCCGGACCGGACCAGGTCGGCGTGCTGGTGGGCAACTCGGTGCTGCTGAACGCTTCGGCGTCCACCGGTGCGGCCACGTTCGCCTGGAGCGAGGTGTCCGGCCCGGCGGCGACCCTGACCAACGCCAACACCGCTCAGGCGTCGTTCATCATGCCGGCCAGCAACCCACCCGTACCGCTGGTGTTCAAGGTGACGGTGACCGGTCCGGGTGGTACCGCGACCGACCAGGTCAACGTGACCGCGCAGGTTGACACGCTGACGACCACCCGAGCGCAGTACACGGTCAGTCAGCAGCAGTGGCGGATCGACGGATCGGCGTCGATCCTGGACAACAACGTCGTCACCGTGTTCCTCGGCAACGGCACGAGCGGCACAATCATCGGATCGGCGCAGGTCGACCCGGTTGCCGGCACGTTCGATGTCCGGATCCGAGGCAGCAACGTGAGCCCCACCGGGTTCGGCACGGTGACCCTGCAGTCCAGTAGAGGCGGGCTGCTGACGGGGGTGGTGTTCACCCAGCAGTAGGCCAACGGAAGTAAAACCCCGCTGCTACCCCGCGCGCTCCGGCGCGCGGGGTAGCAGCCATGTCCATAAAGGATTTAGTCCGGCCGGACTCACCCATCCGGGTAACACATTGGCGATGAGCGACGATCCCCCCAAACAAGGGCTGCCGAGAGCCAACGGAGGCACGGATAGTCACTGGAAACCCAAACTCCCGGAGCCCTGTGGCTCCGTGACGGAAAGGCCGAGGATGCTGCACATCCGTCTGTTCGGGACCACTCGCGTTCTGGACGGAATCCGGGTGCTCGGCCCCTGTGATTTCGGAGGGCTGAAGCCACGTCGGATCCTGGAAGCCCTTGCGTTACACCGAGGACACCAGGTGAGCAAGGACCGGTTGGTCGATGTGCTATGGGCGGATCGGCCGCCGCCGGACCACACCGCCACCCTGGAGAGCTATGTATCGCTGCTGCGGCGCAAACTGCAACCGGGCACGCCGGCCAAGTTCTCTGTAATCCGCACGGTACCACGTGGTTATCTGCTCGACCCGAGCACGGCACGCACCGACCTGGACGTGTTCGACGAGCTCGTGACCCGTGCGGACGGCTGTGCCGACCAAGGCGCACTGCCGCTGCTGGACAGGGCCAGTGCGCTGGCTTCCACGGATCTGCTCCCTTCACCGGACGAGATGCAGTGGGCCGAGCCGATTCGCGCCGACTACCGGCAGCGGTCGGTGGCCGCGGCACTGCGGGGCGCCGAACTGGCCCTGCGCAACGAAGATGCCGAACACGCGGCCAGGTTGGCCAGGCGGGCGCTCGGGCTGAACACGCTGTGCGAGCCGGGTTGGCGGCTGGTGATGCGGGCACAGGCGGCAGCAGGGCGCCGGGACGCCGCACTGCGCGCATACCAGTCCTGCCGCCAACTACTGCTGCGCGACCTGGGTATCGAACCGTCACCGGAGACCCGCGCCGCCCTGGTCGAGGTGGTACGGAACCAGCACACCGCAAGGGATCCACACATTGTCCGCCCACGTGGCCACACCGCCGATCTCGGCGCTGTCCTGGACGCTGCGCTGGCCCTGTTCGAGCACGACGGCTCCGACGACCACGTTGGCCGGGTCGAGGAGTCCATGCGGATCATGGCGGAGTTGTTGTACCGGACCGGTTCCTGGACATCCCGGCAGCAGGAGCGGACAACGGTCTGACCATCAATGTCCACTCACGACACTCTGCGAACTCGAGCGCCGTGCGCCGTCGGCTCCGTGCTCCGGACCACCGGTCGGGACGTAGTATTTCCTCATGACGCAACTCCAGCCCAGCGAGATCCGGGTCATCGTCTGCGATGTCTTCGGTACGACCGTGGACTGGCGCAGCGGTGTCGCCGACCAGGTCGCGGCGATCGCCGACGGCAGGGCCGAACTGGACGCAGGCGCGTTCACCGACGCATGGCGCGACCGCTACCGGCCCGCGCTGCAGCGGGTCAACCAGGGCGAGCGTGACTGGGCCTACCTGGACACGCTGCACCGCGAGTCGCTGGACGACCTGCTGGCCGAGTTCGGCGTCGCCGACGCGTTCGACGAGCAGGCACGACAGCGGCTGGTGCTGGCGTGGCACCGGCTGCCGGCGTGGGACGACTCCGTCGCCGGCCTGGCCCGGCTGCGCGACCGGTACGTCACCGCCACACTGTCCAACGGCGGTTTCGCGCTGCTCACCCACCTGGTGAAGGCGGCAGGCCTGCCGTTCGACTGCATCCTGTCCGCCGAACTGGCCAGGGCCTACAAGCCGACCGCCGACGTGTACCTCACGGCGGCTCGGCTGCTGGACGTCGAACCGGCTGAGGTCCTGCTGGTCGCCGCACACAAGTGGGACATCATCGGCGCGCGGGACGCGGGCCTGCGCACCGCGTTCCTGCACCGGCCGACGGAGAAGGGACCGGACCGGGTCGCCGACGCGCCGGGTGACGTCGCCAGCGACCTGTCCGTGGCCGGCTTCCACGAGCTGGCCGAGACGATGGGCTGCTGAGGGCCTGGCGGACCAGACCCTCAGCAGGTCACATCGCCGTCTGACGCTTCGGCAGCCGCCAGCCCGGCCGGATGAAGTGGCAGGTGTAGCCGGCCGGGAACTTCTGCAGGTAGTCCTGGTGCTCCGGCTCGGCCTCCCAGAACGGACCGGCGGGCGTCACCTCGGTGACGACCTTGCCCGGCCACAGCCCGGAGGCGTCGACGTCGGCAATGGTGTCCTCGGCCACCGCCCGCTGCTGGTCGTCGGTGTAGAAGATCGCCGAGCGGTAGCTGGCACCCATGTCGTTGCCCTGACGGTTCTTCGTCGTCGGGTCGTGGATCTGGAAGAAGAACTCCAGCAGCTCACGGTAGGACGTCTGGGTCGGGTCGAAAGTGATCTCCAGCGCCTCGGCGTGCGTGCCGTGGTTGCGGTAGGTGGCGTTGGCCACGTTCCCGCCGGTGTAGCCGACCCTGGTCGACACCACACCGGGCTGCTTCCGCACGAGTTCCTGCACGCCCCAGAAGCAGCCGCCGGCGAGGATGGCCTTCTCGTATCCGTGGCTCGTCGTCATCCGTCCCTCTCTGTATCGGTGGCCCCTGCCGGGGGCTGCGGTGGGCGCTCATGGCGCCTACTCATGTGAACGTCACCCGGTCGCGATTTGGTCCCGGTCCCCCAGCATGCCGCAGATGAGGAGTGACCGAGCTGACTTGTTGTTCACAAGTCAGCTGATACGGTAGAGCTAGCTTCGTAGCCGAAAGCCAGCTCGCGGGAAAGGACGCTGCGGCGGAAAGCCGACCGCCTTCCTGGACAAGCTGACCGGCGCCGCCGCCTGACCCCGGGTCAGGTGACCGGCTCGGCCAGCGGCAGTTCCTCGGTGGTGGCCCACGGCCGGGTCCAGGCGATCTCGGCGCGGGGCACGGTCCGGTCGCAGTGCGCACAGAATTCGCCAGCTGCCAGCTCCGAACCGCAGACGGTGTGCAGCACCCGCATGGGTTCGGCCGGTTCGGCCGACGTGGTGTGCCTCGCGCCCCAGCCCGCCAGCGCGTGCAGCACGGGCAGGGTGTCGGCGGCCGCCTCGGTCAACCGGTACTCGTGCCTGGTGCGGCCGCCGTCGCGGTAGGGCACCTTGACCAGCAGCCCGGCGTCGACCAGTCGGCCGAGCCGGTTGGCCAGGATGTTGTCCGCGATGCCCAGCGCGGCCCGGAGTTCGTCGAAGCGTGCCATCCCGATCGTGGCGTTGCGCAGGATCAACAGGGTCCATCGGTCACCGAGCACGTCGGCGGCCCGACCGATCGGACAGGGCACCTTGGATCGGTCCGTCATCGTCCGGCCCTCCGGTCGACAGAGCAGGCTTGCATATCGCAAGTTTACGCGACGGCCCCAGGTAGCATCGCGAACGGACACCAGCGGATCCGAACAGGACGGCGGAGGACACCCATGGCCAACGGCAGTCGGCAGGCCACCGGGCTGCTGCTGTCCGTCGCGTCGATGCTGGTCCCCGGGATCGGCCGCGTCCACGCGCAGACCGCCCCCTTCGCCAAGGCGTGGCAGGACGCGAACGAGACCGCGCTCGGCGAACCGGGCCCACTGTGGGTGGCGCTGGGCGACTCGATGAGCCAGGGCGTCGGCGCCAAGGACATCACCGGCGGCTGGGTGGGCCAGCTGCACGCCCAACTGGCCGCCGCCGGCACGCCCCTGCGCCTGGTCAACTTCTCCCGCACCGGGGCGCGGGTCCGGGACGTGCTCGACGAGCAGTTGCCTCGGCTGCTGGCCCTGCCCGACCAGCCGGTGCTGGTCACCATCCTGGTCGGGGCCAACGACATGCTGTTTCGCAAGCGGCGGGCCGCCGCCGTCCCCGACTTCGCCCGGCTGCTGAGCCGACTGCCCGCCACGGGCTGTGTCATGGCCACTCTGCCCCGGGGCAACCAGCACGCCCTGGCCATCAACGGACTCATCGAGCGGGCCGCTGCGGCGGATCGGCTGCGCATCGCGGAGATGCGTGGCCGAAGCTGGGGTTCGCTCGTCGGCACACTGGCCGACGATCACTTCCACCCCAACGAACGCGGGTACGCGGCGATCGCGGCCGCCTTCGCCGCGGCGATCGGGCAGGCACCCGCCAGCCGCGGCGAGTGAGCTGGTGTCAGACCGGCATGACGACCGCGAAACAGCCCCTGACCTCGGAGTTGTCCAGCCGCTGCCAGCCCGCCATGACATGCCCGATCGTGGGCGGCGTATCCCCTGGCGTCAGCACCCGGACCACGCGCAGCACGGCCCGGTAGTCGCCGCCTGCCACCGGGACATCGGTGCCGCGGGTGGGCCCGGCGACCGTGAGCCGGACCGCGCCGCAGTGCGCGTGGACCGACCTGTCCGGCGTGTCGCTCACGCTCTGTGCCTGCGGATCCGCCTCGCCCTGGACGAGGGCGAGCAGCGCGTTGACCAGCACCGGGTCGGCCAGGCCGTCGTAGGCCCACCGCCTGCCGAGCACACCGTGCTCCATCGTGCCGATGAGACCGGCCGCCGCCAAGTCCAGTGGCGCGGCCCGGTAGCTCAGCGGCACGTGGTAGGTCACCGGCCGGCCGGTCGACTCGTCGGTGACCACCATGAACTCGATGCCCACCTCGCCCGCCGGGTCGTCCAGCCGGAAGCCGCCGGCCTTCGTCAGCCTCGGCGAGTCGGTGCCGGTGTACCACGGCTGACCGGGCAGCCAGGCGGCCAGCAGCTCCAGCTTGCCGGGCACCACCGTGGTGTTGTTGTAGATCAGGGACATGCCTGCCTCTCTCGTGATCAGCCGAACACCGGCAGAACCACCCGGGACGGGTGCGCCGGATCGTGACACAACTCGAACCGGCACGGCGTGCCGGCCACCGCCGAGCCGGTGGGTTCGCCGGTGCCGTGGTTGCGGGCGAACCGGGGAAACGCGCCGCCTGCCACCTGGACCCGCGGCCGATGTCCGCGCCGGAACCGGTAGGCGGTCGGGTCGAGCGTGATCTCGGCCGCCACGACGCCGTCGTCGGCAGCGCCGGGCACACCGGGACGTAGCCGGAGAATACCGTCGACCACGTTGCGGGATCGCCCGTTCGGGTCCACATCGCACAGTCGCACGAACACGTCGGCGTGCCCGGGATCGGTACGCACGTACATCGTCGCGGACACCTCGCCGATGAGGTCGAGATCGCGAGGCAGCGGGTCACCCGTGAACACCAGCACGTCCGGGCGTGCCTCGACGGCCTGGTTGTCCTGCTGCTTGGCCTTGCCGGTGAGCAGCGGGCCGCCGACCGACGGCGTCGGGTCGGCCGGGTCGTAGGTGAACACGTCCGGCGCGGACTCCGTCGGCTCGTCGCCGAGGCTGCCCACCGGCCGCAGGAACACCGGGGTCGCGGTCGACGCGGGCGGCCACTGCTCGAAGTCCAGCCAGCGGCCCGCGTTCTGCAGGAACAACCGGACCGGCGACTGCTGGAGTTGGGCGCGGTCGTCGGTCAGGTGCGCGGCCAGCCAGGAAATCTGGTCGGCCACCATCACTTTCAGGCTGGCCGGCTCGCCGTGACTCCACGGGCCGATGGTGATCCTGGTCTGCCGGCCCGCTCCACTGAGCACCGTGAAGTCCCGCAACTGGGCTTGTAGGAACAGGTCGTACCAACCGGTGACCATGCTGATCGGCGTGGTCAGGTCCGCGATCGCACCGCTGTGGTCCGTCGGCGCCCAGAATTCCTGGGTTTCCGCGTTGCCGGTCACATCGGCGAGGAACCGGACCGGCTTGCCGATCGCGGCCAGGTCCGCCCCACTCACCGGGAGGAACGCCATCGCCGCCCTGGTCCTGCGGAGCTGCCTCGGGTTCGGCAGCATCGCGAACCGCTCCTCCTGCCGGCCGATCAGCGCCGACCAGGACAGCATGTTGTCCAGGCCGAGTACGTTGCCGGGATAGAACGAGCTGACGAACTCCGACGCCGTGATGCCGAGGCACATCGCGGTCAGCGGTGGGTCCACATAGGACGCAACGGCCCATTGTGTGTGGCCGAGATAGCTCGCACCCGCCATCGCGATCCTGCCGTCACACCATGGTTGGGCGCGCAACCACGCCACTGTGGCCAATCCGTCGTCCCGCTCCTGATGGAACGGCCAGAACTCGCCGCCGGAACCGAACGTGCCGCGCACACTCTGCGTGACGACCTGGAAACCGCGGCGGGCGAGTACCGGACCGAAGAGGTTCGCCAGCGGGCCGCGCCTCCCGTACGGGGTGCGGACCAGCACCACCGGCATCGGTTCGGCACCCGCCGGACGGTACCTGTCCGCGAACAGTTCGATCCCGTCGGACACGGGAATCCTGATGTCGCGCGTGACCTCGGGGCGCGACACCACAGCTGTCGGCAGACCAAGCCACCTGTCGACCACCTTGTCCAGCACGCAGACCACCCTTCGTCGGTCCGAGCCACCGATCACTCAAGGTACTCGATCCAACACGGTTGCCCATCGCGTCTCATTCTCGTCGCGAGCGGACACGGCACCGATACGGCGCAGTATCGTACGGACCGGATGCTGGACGGGGGGCGTTGTGGGGTCAGGAATGGAGTTCTGCCTACTCGGTCCGCTACTGGTCCGCCGGGATGGCGTCGTCGTCCCGATCCCCCGTGGCAAACAGCGAGCGATGCTCGCGCTCCTACTGCTCAACGCCGGTCGTGTGGTGTCCATGGACGAACTGGCGGAAACACTCTGGGGTGCCGGCCCGCCACCGTCCGCATCGGTAACGCTCCAGAACTACGTCAAACGGTTGCGGCACACGCTGGGCGCGGCCGGCCGGGACCTGATCCTCACCGAGCCACCCGGCTACACCGTCACCATCGACACCGACGAGTTCGATGTGTCCAGGTTCGAGGCACTGCTTGGCGATGTGCGGGCAGCCATGCGGGCCGGATCCTGGCGTACGACGGCCGAACGGGCCCGTGCCGCGCTGTCGCTGTGGCGGGGCGAACCACTGGCCGACATCGAGTCGGACACGCTGACCACCCGCGAGGTGCCCCGACTCACCGAAATGCGCTTACAGGCCTTGGAGATCCGGGTCGAGGCGGACCTGCGGCTGGGCGGGCACGCCGAGGTGGTGCCCGAACTGGAGCGACTGGTCGACACGTTCCCGTTCCGGGAGAATCTGTACGCACTGCTGATGCTCGCGCTGTCCGGGTCCGGCAGGCGGGCCGACGCGCTGGCCGCGTACCAACGGGTACGCAGGACACTCGTGGACGAGATCGGCATCGAGCCGTGCGCGAAGCTGCGTGACCTGCACCAGCGGATCATGAACGACGGCCCGACCTCCAGGTTGCCGGTCGGTGCCGGTGCGCGGACCGTGCCGCAGGAGTTGGCCGCGCCGGTGTCGCACTTCGTCGGCCGCGCAGCCGAGCTGCGGGCGCTGAGCGAACTGCTGGACCGCACCCCTGACCAGTCGGTGCTGATCGCGGCGGTGGACGGGCCTGCGGGCGTGGGCAAGACGGCACTGGTGGTCCAGTGGGCCTGTCAGGTCGCCGATCGGTTTCCCGACGGGCAGCTGTACGTGAACCTGCGCGGCTGCGACCGGGAGCAGCCGATGTCGGCGAGCGACGCGCTGGCCGGCTTTCTTCATGCCCTCGGCGTGCCCGGCCGCGACATTCCGGCGCAACCGCACGAACGGGCCGCGCGTTACCGCAGCCTGCTGGCCGGGCGCCGGGTGCTGGTCGTCGCGGACAACGCGGCATCGGCCGAACAGGTCCGACCGCTGCTGCCCGGCGGTGCCGGCTGTGCCGTCGTGATCACCAGCCGGGAGACGCTGCGCGGCCTGGTCGCCAGGGACGGCGCCCGGCGGATCGGCGTTGACTTCCTGCCGCCGATCGACTCGATCACGCTGCTCCGGGCACTGATCGGCGACCGGGTGGACGCGGACCCGTGCGCAGCCGACGCGCTGGTCGCGTGGTGTTCCCGGCTGCCGCTGGCGCTGCGCGTGATCGCCGAGTGGGCGGCGGCCCATCCCGCCACGCCGCTCGCCGAGTTGGTCGAACGGCTGGCGGCCACGCCACGCAGGCTGGACACCCTGGATGCCGGTGGCGACCAGCAGACCGCGGTGCGGACCGTGCTGTCGTGGTCCATCCGGCACATCGACCCGGACGCCACCAGGATGTTCCGGTTGCTCGGCCTGCACCCCGGCATCGACTTCGACGCGCCTGCCGCCGCGGCGCTGGGCGGCAGCGAGCTGGCCGAAGCCGGTGAGCTGCTGACGGCGTTGGCCCGTGCGCACCTGTTGCAGCGTGCCGGCACCGGCCGGTTCACCATGCACGACCTGCTGCGCGCCTATGCGGGCGAGCTCCCGGCCGAACCGACCGACAGGGCGGCGCTGACCTGCCTGTTCGACCACTACCTGTACGCGGCGACGGTGGCGATGGACGCGCTGCACCCAGCCGAGCACCACCGACGGCCGACCGTGCCCCCGTCCCCCACGCCGACGCCACCGACCGCGTGTGAGTCGGCCACGGCGCAGACGTGGCTGGACTCCGAGCGGGCCAACCTGGTCGCCATGGCTGAGTACACCGCTGCCCATGGCTGGCCGGAGCACACCATCAAGCTGAGTGCCACGCTGTCCCGCTACCTGGACCGCAGCGGCCACCGCGCCGCGGCCGTCACCATCCACGGCCAGGCCGACCGGGTCGCCCAGGAAACCGGTGACCACGTGGCCAGGGTGAGCGCGTTGACGGCGCTGGGGATCGTGGCGTGGCGGCAGAGCGACTTCGCCACCGCGACCGACCACCTCAGCCAGGCGCTGGTGGTGTCCAGGCGGATCGGTGACCGGCCCGGCGAGGCCGGTGCGCTGGGCAGCCTGGGCATGCTGGACTTCCAGATGGGCCGCAGCCACGATTCGAGCCGGCACCTGGAGCAGGCGCTGGTGCTGTACCGGCAGACCGGTGACCACACCGCCATGGCCAGAATGCTGTTCAACCTCGGGTATCTCGACATCCAACTGGGCCGCTACCAGCAGGCCGAGCGCAACCTCCAGCAGGCGCTGCTGCTGTCCCGGGAACTGGGCGACCGGCATGGCGAGGCGTGCACACTGAACAACCTTGGCGACGTCAACTGCTGGCTGGGCAACCACGACCAGGCCGCAGGCCAGTACCAACAGGCCCTCACGTTGTTCCGCGAGGCGGGCGACCGCAACGGCGAGGCCAACGTGCTCACCGACATGGCGGCGCAGCACGGCAAGGCAGGCCGCCACCAGGAAGCCATCAGCCACCAGCAGGCAGCGCTGGGCCTGTACCGGCAGATCGGCGACCGGGCCGGCGAGGCGAGAGCACTCAACGGACTGGGCAGAACGGCCCTGGCCTGCGGGCGCAGTCGCCACGCACTGTCACTGCACGCGGCAGCGCTGGACATCGCAGAAGCGATCGGCGACCCGCACCAGCTGGCATCCGCACACGACGGCCTGGCCAACGCCGAGCACGCGGGCGGCCACGACGACGCGGCCAGAGAACACTGGCAGTCGGCGCTGGCGCTCTACACGGCGGTTGGTGCGCCCTGCGCGGAAGAGGTCACCAAACGCCTGGCTGATCTGGAGGCCAGAGCAGCCAGAGTGGGCCGTTAGAGCCAAAGTTCTTGGTCGAGTTGGTCTGTCCCGCTTGGGTTTCCTGTTGGGGCTTGGTCTGCCCCCTCGCGTTCAGTGTTCAACGCCGGCCTGGGCGAGGGAGCGGGGGAGTCTACAGCGTGTTCTGCGGCTACTTCCTTTGGTGCCGCGTGACGAACGGACGCGGCGTCGCCAACGCGACCAGGTTCTCCGCGACATCATCCAGGGTTACCTTGCGCGCCAACGGAGTGTGCTGCGCCCGTCGCCCCATCAGCCGGCCGTAGTCGTCCCCCAGCGTGCGCTCCATCCAGTCTCCCGCGACCCATCCGGACGCCACCGCGTTCACCCGCACGGCAGGAGCCAACACTCGGGACAGCGTCCGGGTCAGACTGACCACGGTGGCCTTGGAAGCCGCATAACTCAACGGCTGCGGCCCAGGCCGCGACCCGACAATGCTGGCCACATTGACCACCGACCCACCAGCAGCACGCAAATGTGGAGCAGCAGCCCCGCGTCACCTGGAACAGACCACGCCAGCGCCGCCCCACGGACGCCTTCTGGATGCGTCCGGATACTCACCGACGGCCGCGGCCAGCCGGTCATTGGCGGCCTTGGCCAACGGAACCGCGTCGGTGGCCGACAGGTTCTGCACCGACGGCGCCCTGGTCGAGATCACCCGGACGTCCACGCCCGCCGCGTCCATGTCGGCGATGCGGCCGGCACCGAGGTCCAGCAGCTTCGCGGTCGGGCCGCCGCCGTCCGCGCTCTCGGCGGTGATCAGATCCTCGGTCGTGAAATGTTTCCTGGCCCGCGATAACCCGCATCCGCCGTGCCCAATCCTCGAATTCCGACGGTCGTGCGGACAGTGTCCGCGTAATATGGGACAGTAGCCTAACTACGCCGGTAGTCATCCCGGGTAGATATGGATGTCACGACCAGGAGGGGCCATGGCCGAGCACGCGAAGGTCGTCGACCAGCTCATCATGCTGGGCTTCTCGCAGTACGAAGCCCGCACGTACGTCGGTCTGGTCGGCCAGCCTGCGATGACCGGGTACGCGCTGTCCAACGCCACCCAGGTGCCACAGCCCAAGGTCTACGAGACACTGCGCCGCCTGGAGGAGAAGCAGGCGGTCGTCCGGATCGGACAAGATCCGGCCCGCTACGTCGCCATCGCGCCGGACGTCCTGCTGGACCAGTTGGAGTCCCGGTTCCAGAGCCGGCTCACCGACGCCAAGGACGGACTGCGGCAGGTCGCCGAGACCGGACCGGCCGGTGGCGTGCACGTCTTCGAGGGCGCCAAGCAGTGGGAGGCGGTCGCGGCGACGGCAACGTCCGCCGTGCAACACGCCACCCGACACATCTGTGTCTCCGCCCACGCCGAACAACTGGCCGACCTGCGCACGGCACTGTGCGAGGCGGACACCAGGGGCGTGCGGATCGACGCGCTGTGCATCGGCAAGACGACACTGGACTTCGAGCACGGCAGCCTGCTGACCCACAGCAGCACCGACGGTGTCATCCACCGACACCACCGGGCCAGGCACCTGGCCCTGGTGGTGGACAACGCGACGGCGCTGTGGGCGCTGGCGCCCGCCGGTGACGACTGGGACAGCATCTCCGGTGGCGACCCGATGCTGTTGTCGGTGGTCGAGGGCTACATCCGGCACGACATCTACGTGCAGCGGATCTACCGTGACTTCCGCAGCGAGCTGGACGAGAGCTACGGACCCGGTCTGGAGGCCCTGATCAGCCACTACGGCACCCGCGGCCAGCGGGCCCCGGCTGCGAAGCCGGCGCGGCGGCCCCGCCGCCGGCCGGCCTGAACCAGTTGAAACGGTCGCCCACGATCAGGCGTCGTCGGCTATACTCTGGTAACTACTTGAGTAGATACGAAGGGTCGACGAAAGATTGCTCGACGTGCAGATCGCGGGTGTGACGCCGTTTCCACAGGAGTTCGCCGACCGCTACCGCGCCAAGGGCTGCTGGGCGGACCGAGCGCTCATCGGCATGATCACGATGCCCTGGATCGACTCGTTGGACAGGTAGCTCTCGTAGGACTCACGACCGCGCAACCCGGGCAGCAACAGCACATCCACGTTGTGCTCGGCCATCAGAGCGGCGGGTCTTGGCCCACCGCCGATCCCGTTCGTCCAACGACAGCCGAGGAGCACTACCCACGTCGATCATCGCCTACACCGCCGTATAGCACCTACCCAGGTAGGGGGCATACACCACCCGAGGACCGGCTGCCGCGCGCCAGTGGTGAAGAATCGGCGGTATGTCCAGACGAGCCCCGGCGATCGATCCGACAGGCGCCTGTCCGTGCGGGTCGGGCCAGGAGTATCAGGTCTGCTGCGGCGCCTACCACTCCGGACGGTCCACCGCGCCGACCGCCGAGGCGCTGATGCGGTCCCGGTACAGCGCGTTCGTCGCCCGGGACGACGACTATCTGCTGCGCAGCTGGCATCCGCGCACCCGGCCACCTCGGGTCGAGCTCGATCCCGAGTTGCGGTGGACCGGGCTGCACGTCATGCGGACCACCGGCGGCAGCCTGCTGCACACCGAGGGCACCGTCGAGTTCCAGGCCGACTACCGGGTCGGCCGCCAGCGCGGCTCACTGCACGAGCACAGCCGGTTCGTGCGGCACGACGGCGCCTGGGTCTACCTGGACGCCATCACGACGTCCTGACCCTGGCGTCCACCGCCACCGCACCCTTGCCCACTGCCCGCACCATCACCGGGTTCAGCTCGGCCTCGACGATGTCGGGCCGACCGGCCACGAACTCCTGGAAGCGCAGCACCAGTTCGACGAGTGCGTCCAGATCGCCCTGGCCGGTGCGGCCGCTGCGCAGCATGCGCCCGAGCACCGTCTGGCCGACCGCGGCACGGATGTCGTCGGCCGACGCCGGCATCACCCGCGACGCGACCTCACGGAACAGCTCGACCTCCGTCCCGCCGAGACCGACCGTCAACAGCTGCCCGAACGTGTCGTCCGGACTGATGCCGACGAGCACCTCGACGCCGTCGGACAGCAGTTCCTGCACGATGAAGCCGCCGAGCGGCGCGAACTCGACCCCGGTCGCCTCGACCGCCAGCACCATCTGCCGGCAGGCATCCGGGATGTCCGACGGTGCGATGCCGACCCGGACCCCGCCCAGTTCGGTCTTGTGCAGCGCGGCCGGGTGGTCCAGCTTGAGCACCGCGCGAGCACCGAACCGCTCGGCGATCGCACGCGCTTCGTCGGCGTCCCGTGCTCGTTCGCCTGCCGCCACCGGCACCTCGGCCGCGGCCAACACGGCCAGTGCCGCGCTGCCGATCAGCCAACCCTCGTCAGCCGGGACCGGCACATGGGCGGCGGCGTCCAATGAAGCGGGCGCGATCGCGGCGAGTGCCGTCACGGCGTCCCGCAGGTCGCGGTAGACCGGTATCCGGGCCGCCGTCAGCGGCTGGTGCATCGCCATCGCGGATGTCTCGGCGACCGGCAGCACCACCAGCAGCGGCTTGTCGCGGTCCCATGCCTCGTCGATCGCGGCCGCGATGTCGGTCCGGTTGTTGGTGGCGAAACTCAGGATCATGAAGTCGACGCTCTCGTCGGCCACGATGGCCCGGATCACTTCCTGCAGCCGGGTGACGTCCTCCAGCACCGAGCCGGTCAGGTCGACCGGATTGGCCTGCTGGCTGTAGGTCGGCAGCACGCCGGCCAGCCGCGCCACGGTTGCCGCACCGAGGTCGACCAGCGCCAGGCCGGTCCGGTCGAACTCGTCGGCGAGCACCGTGCAGCCCGCGCCGGACACGGAGACCGCGACACCACGCCTGCCGATGTCCGTGCCGCACCAGGACGCGAGCTGCGTGATGTCGACCAGTTCCCGGATCGAGTGCGCCCGGATCACGCCGACCTGGGCGAACGCCCCGTCGTACGCGGCATCCGAGCCGGCCAGGTTGCCCGTGTGCGACGCCGCCGCCCGCGAGCCGGACTCGGACGTGCCGGCCTTGTACGCGACGATCGTCTTGCCGGCGGCCCGACATCTGGCTGCCGCACGCAGGAACCGCGGTCCGTCCTTCAGGCCTTCCAGGAACAGGCAGACCACCTTGGTCGCCGGGTCGTCCGCGGCGAACTCCAGGTAGTCCGGCACGTCGAGCAGCCCGCCGTTGCCCACCGAGATCCAGCTGCTGACACCGATCCGCCGCTCTCGCATGTGGGTCAGCAGGATGCCGCCGACCGCACCGCTCTGCGTGATGACCATCGCGACGCCCGGATCGGGGTGGCCCTCGGCCAGTGCGTGGGTGAACGAGCCGATGAAGCCGCCTGCCATGTTGACGTAGCCTGCGGTGTTCGGTCCGCACAGCGCGACGCCGTGCCGGCGCGCGATCGCGACCAGCCGCCGCTCCAATTCCCGGCCGCGGTCGTCGGACTCGGAGAAGCCGGACGAGTACACGACGGCGGCCGGCAGTCCGCGCGGCGCGAGCCGTTCGAGGGCCTCGACAGCCGGTTCGGCCGGCACCGCGATGCAGGCGAGGTCGGGCACCTCGGGCAGATCGTCCACAGTGGGCAGCCACTGCACGCCGGGCACGTCGATCCGCCGTGGATTGACCCCGTAGATCGGTCCCCGGAAACCGGAGTCGACCAGTACCCGGGTGATGCGCGCACCCGGTTTGTCGCCCCGGTCGGATGCGCCGACGACAACGATCGAGCGCGGTGCCAGCAGGGTGTGCAGGTCGGTCATCCGGTGCTCCGATCGACGGCCCTGTGCTCCGGGGCGGTGATGGCGGCCAGCGCTGCCGCTCGCTGCCGGAGGGTCTTGGACCGCAGGTCCGCGACACCGAACTCGGTGACCACGTAGTCCAGGTCGCTGCGGTGGGTGGTGACGGCGTGCGGTGCGCCCAGGACCGGCACGATGGTCGGGCCGCCGGACCTGGACCTGGCCCGCATGGCGATGATGTTCGCCCCGGTCAGGTGCGCCCACCGCCCGAAATCCGACTGGCCGCCCGCCGACGCACGCTTCCGGCCACCGGAGTACTCGGCGTTCACCTGGCCGGACAGGTCGACCTCGAACGCCGAGTTGACCGAGAACAGCGGGCCGACGTCCATCAGCGTGGCAGGCGCATGGGTCAGCGACACCGGTTCGACCCGGATGCCGTTGCGCGGGTCCGCCGCGTACTCGTAGAGCCGCTTGGTACCCAGCAGGGACGTCGTGACATGGCTGTCGCCGCCGGCGAACACACCGGCGTCGATGAGTTCGATGGCCGCCTCCGGGATGGCACCGGAGTGGATGCGCAGGTTCCGGTGACCGGCCAGCGCGGCCAGGAACCGCTCGGGTATCGACCCGATGCCCAACTGGGTCGTGGCGCCGTTCGGGATGAGATCGGCCAACAGCCCGCCGATGGTCTCCTCGACCGGCCCAGCGCTCGCGGTGCCGAGTTCACGGACGTCATCGGCGCCGGCCAGCACCACGACATCGGCAGCGTCCCGTCGCGCACCCCGGTGGCCGGGCATGCGCGGGAACCCGTCGTTGACCTCAAGGACCACCATGCGCGCCGCGGACATTGCGGACGGCGAGTACGACACAACCGGCCCGAACGAGCAGTAGCCGTCGGGATCGGGCGGTGCCACCTGGGCCGCGAACACGTCGACCCGGATGCGCTCGGCCGCGAACGAGCGGTCGATCTCGTACAGCGTGACCGGCAGGTAGTCGATCACCGGGGCCAGCCGGTCGGGCACCCGGCCGCCGATCGTGATGATGCGGGCGCCGGCCGCCGCCGGGTCGATCTCCGCCGTGAACTCGTACTTGCCGCTCAGGTCGGCCGTGTAGAGGACAAGGCCGATGCCCCGCCGCGCCGCCTCGGTGAGCAGCGCGGCGAGCAACTCGTCGGGCTGGCCGGGAAACATCGGCGACACGACGTGCAGTTCGCCGTCCTCGGCCACATCGCACATCAGCGCGGCTGCCGCCGCGTGGTCGCGGACCTCGGTCGGCATCACTGGCTCCCTGGGTGGCTGCTCACGCCTTGGCCGGCAGCCGGACGACCGCCGTCCCCTCCGTTGTCGTTGTCCCGTACTGGTTGACCGCGCGCAACTCGACATCGACGAGATGGTCGCCGTGGGTGCGCACCACGGTGCCCGAGCACCACTGGGTGTCACCGAAGACGTTCGGCCTGCGCAGCTTGGTCTTCAGTTCCAGCAGGTCGCCGTCGTCGCCCATCCAGTTGGTGACGACCTGGCCCAGCCAGCAGATGCGCTGCAGACCGCTGTCGTAGCGGCCGGGCATGCCGACCTCGGCGGCCATGTACTCCTCCGTGTGCCCACGCGCCGGATGGTCCTTGGTGCCGGTCTTCGGGTCGGTGTACGCGTCGGCAGGGTGGCGGCGGCGGTGTTTGAACGCCATTTCGTGGGCGAGGTAGAAACAGCCGCTGCCGCAGTAGAACATGATCATGTCGCTCATGTTGAACGGACCCTTGACCAGCGGCTGGAGATTGTCGCCAGCGTGCACGTCACCCCAGTACCGCTTCTCGGCACCGCGCACGATCTCGGCGTCGATGGCGTCCTCGATGGCTTCCATCTCGTCGGGCGAGTACTTGTACGGCTCCCGCGTCTTGTAGGACAGGCCGCCGCTGGCCCTGGCGCGCGGGATGCGGAAGATCTTGGTGCGCGCCTTGGCCACCAGCCTGCCGTCCTCGGCGCGGTAGAGGACCTCGCCCTCCTGCAGGATCATCTTGCGGGCCATGGTGCCCTCGACCCAGTTGGCCGCGACGAGTTGGGCTTCCGACGTGATCGGCATGCCGTCGTACAGGGTTTCGTACCATTCCCAGTCGGTGCCGGCGTAGATCCATTGCACCGAACGCAGCCGCGGCGCGACGTGCCCCCGGTCGATGGAGTACAGGTAGGTCGGCGGCGCGGTGATCCGCCCGAACCGCGTCGTCGCGGCATAGGCGGGATCGACGTACAGCGGATTGTCGTCGCCGATTCCCCTGGTGAACTGCCGGACACTGTCAGCGGCGACCGTGTAGTTCCACCGGAAATGATCGCGCCGCAAGGGCGTACCGATCAGCGATCGCGCCTCCTCTAGGCTCGACTCATCCAATCCGGGGAACTCACTCGACACGGCGTAGCTGTAACGCTGGGAAGTAGTCACAAACCCCTCCTTGTATCCTGTATCCAGGCTACAATGCAGGTGCTGGACGGTCAATGCCTGTCTGTACTGTGATCGTCCGGTGAAGTCCGCTCGCGTTCGAAAGGGTCGCTATGACCGATCTGGAGCCATCCCGACAGCTGCACCGCTCGCGCCTGAGCGACCAGGTGGCTGGTCGGATCCGGGACGAGGTGCTGACCGGCCGACTGCGGGCCGACGCGCACATCTCCCAAGTGGACTGGGCCGAACGGCTCGGGGTGAGCAGGATGCCCGTCCGCGACGCGATCAACCAGCTGGTCGCGGAAGGTGTGCTGCTGCAGACGAAGAACGGCATCGCGACCGTCGCGCCGCTGAACACCGCGGACGTGCACGACGGCTACTACCTGACCGCCGTGCTGTGCAGCATGACCGCGAAACACGCCGCCAGCCGGATCACACCGGCCGAGCTGGAGTCGCTGGCGCACATCCACGAGGTCATGCTGGCGTGCGACCCGGACGACCGGACGCGCCTGTCCGAGCTGAACTGGCAGTTCCACGCGCACATCAACAAGGCCTCTGGCGCGCCGAGGCTGCTGGCGCTGCTGCGCACGGTGTCGACCAGCATCCCGAACTCGGCGTTCCTGCGGGTCGAGGACTGGCCGTCGCACGCGCTGACGCAGCACAGCGGCATCCTGGACGCATTGCGCGCCGCCGACCCCGCACTGGCTTCGGACCTGATGTTCAAGCACATCCAGCAGGGTTCCGAACCGATGCTGACCGAGATCGACGAGCGGCTGGGCATCCCGTCCTGACAGGTGGTTCATTGGCAGGCGGGGATGATTTCCTCGCCCACCAACGTGATCATCCGCATGATCTCGTCGTGGCTCAGTTCCGGCCAGTGACAGCGGAACATCAGTGAGCCGACGCCGATCTCCTCGTACTTGCGGATCGTGGCGATGCAGTCGTCCACCGATCCGGCCACGATCCGGTCGGCGAGGTAGGCGTCGGCCGACTCGCCGGGGCCGCCGGTGTCCCGCTCAAGACCCCACTCCCGGTACAGGTCGAACCGCACGCCGATGTGCCGCATCGCCTGCTCGTGCACGTCCGGATCGTTGGACACGAACAACTCCCGCCGCAGCGGGACCTTCGTGTCCGACCCGAGCGCTGCGACGGCGCGGCCGACCCGGTCCGCGACGACGTCCACCGGCATCCGGGGGCCGAGATAGGGAATGTGACCCGACTCGATGGCCCGCTGCGCGCTGGCCACCGTCATCGCGGCGATCCAGATCGGCGGCCGGGGCGACTGGATCGGCAGGATCGCGGTCGCCGCGTCCTCGATGTCGTAGTACGTGCCGTGGTGGGTGACCTTCTCCCCCGTCCACAGCGCCTCGATGATCTGCAGCGCCTCGACCTGCCGCCCGACCCGCTCCGACCGCTTGATGCCGAACGCCTCGAACTCGGTGTCCCGATAGCCGAGGCCGAACCCGCACGTGACCCGCCCGTCGGTCATCACGTCCAGCGTGGCCAGTTCCTCGGCGACCTCGACCGGCTGCAACAGCGACAGCAGCAGGATGCCGGTCGCGATCCGGATCGTGGACGTCTCGGCGCCCAGCCGCGCGATCATCGGCACCGCATGCAGGTAGCGGTAGGGCGCACCGAGGAAGTGCTGGCCCACCACGATGTGGTGAAACCCTTGTGCCTCAGCGGTTTGCGCCAGCTCGACGCCCTGCCGCAGTTGCTCCGCCGCGCTGCACCGATCGGCCGGCATGCCGGTCAGGACGACACCGAACTCCATCACGACCGCCAGCTGAGGTGATCGGCGATCAGGCCACGGACATCGTCTGCCCGCTCCAGTTCCCGGCACGCCTCGATCAGCCGGTCGGCGTTGTCCCTGGGCAGCGGGTCGGCGGGCCACTCGACCATCTGCCGGACCTTGACCTCCAACTGCTCCCAGGACAGCGGGTCCCTTGGGTGGCCGGGCGCCTCGTTCCGCCTGCCCTCGATGACGGTGCCGTCGCGCAGCACCACCTCGACCCGGCTGGGCGTCGGCAGCATCCGACCGGTGAACTGCGGATCACCGAGATCCGGCTCGACCCGCAGCGCCAACGCGGCCCGCTCGGGCAGCGCGATCGCGTCCGGCTGGAAGTCGGCCAGCGCGATCGTGCCGGTCAGCAGGGCCACGGCGACCGTGTAGGGCATGCTGAACTGCGCCTCGACGGTCGTCGTGGGCCGCTGCTTCTCCTCGATCGGATCGCAGACGACGTTGAAGTACTCCTGGTTGTCCACATGCACGACAACACGCTCGATCTTGTCGACGTCGAAGCGTGGATCGGCTCTGGCGACGAGTGCGGCCGCGATCGCGGTGTGCGTGAACTTGCAGCACGGGTACGGCTTGATACTCACGTCGCCGACCGTGTACCGCTCACCGAGTTCCTTGAGCACGGCGCCCCGGTCGTAGTCGTTCGCGCAGTACACCCGGTAGTAGCCGAACTTGCCCTCCAGCGGCGATGTCGCGCCGGTGATCCCGCGCTGTGCCATCAGCGCGGCGAGCACGCCGGAGGAGGCGGACAGCCCCTGCTGCACCCGGACCGACAGCGCGCCGTCGAGCAGGCACTGCTGGTTGCCCGCGGCCTGGCTGTAGGCGAGGCCGAACGCGTGCAGCGTGGTCAGTTCGTCGAAGCCCCACAGGTTGGCCACGGCGGCAGCGGCGGCGAACGTGCCGATCTGGTACGTGTAGGACATGCCACGCGGCCGGTAGTTCGGGCCGTCCATGGCGTGGTTGGGCGCCAGGCTCAGCCGGTTCGCCACGTCGACACCGACGGCGACGGCCGTGATCAGCCGCCTGCCGTCCACCGGCTCGCCCAGGTACTCGGCGGCGGCCAGGGCCGCCGGCACCACGGACGCCGTGGTGTGGATCAACGCCTGCTCACTGACGTCGTCGAGTTCCAGTGCCCGGCACAGGGTGCCGTTCACGTTCACGGCGGCCGGCAGCGGCAGTTTGCCGCCACCGATGACCGACGCCTGCTCAGCGCCGCCGAACTCCCGCATCAGCGTGAGTACCTCGGTGCAGCCGGGTTCCTGGCTGCCGGCGACACCTGCGCCGAGCACGTCCAGGATGAGCTTCTTCGTCGCGACGACGTCCGACTCGGCGATCGCCTCGTACCGTGCCGCCGCGACCACCCTGGCCACATCGACGGCGACGTCCTCGGTTTCGCCCAGCGTGCCGGTCATCGGTTGCTCCCGTCTGTCGAGCCGGACTTGCCTGACTTGCCTGACTTGAGCGCCTGCTGTTGTGCGTAGGCGGCCAGCACCTCGCTGCGCAGATCGCCCCAGATGTTCTCGTACTGCGCGTCGAAGCCGTCCGCGAAGCGGATCTCGGTGAGGCTGCGCGGTCGGGCCAGGTCGATCTGGTACTCGCACTTGACCGTGCCCGGTCCGGCCGAGAACACCACGACCCGGTCGGACAGGCCGATGGCCTCCTCCAGGTCGTGGGTCACGAAGACGACGGTCGGCCTGCTGACCGTCCACAGGTCGAGCAGCTCGTTCTCCATCAGGTTGCGGGTCTGCACGTCCAGCGCGGAGAACGGCTCGTCCATCAGCATCACCGACGGCTCGTAGACGAACACGGCAGCCAGCGCCGCGCGCTTCTTCATGCCGCCGGAGAGCTGGTGCGGGTAGTGGTCCTCGAAACCGCTCAGGTGCACCCGGGACAGCCACTCGCGCGCCCGTTCGTGCGCCTCCTTGCGCGGCACCCCACGGATGGTCAGCGGCAGCGCCACGTTGCGCAGCACCGTCTTCCACGGCAGCAGGGCGTCCTTCTGGAACAGGTAGCCGACGGACTTGCTCACCTTGTTGACGATCTCGCCGTCCAGCCGGACACAGCCCTGCTGCGGCTTCCGGAGGCCTGCGATGGCGTTCAGGATCGTCGACTTGCCGCACCCGGACGGCCCGACGATCGCGGTGAACTCACCGGCCGGGATGAACAGGTTCACGTCGTGCACCGCCTCGACGGTGCCCCGGCGTGTCTCGAACGCGATCAACAGGTCCTCGATACCGATGGACGCGGCGCGTTTGCCGTTGTCGCGCGGTGCCGAAGCATCCGGTGTCGGGTCGCTGATCGGGCGGGTGGGTGATGTGCGTTCGAGGCTCATGACAGTGCTCCGGTCGTGCGCAGTTCGGCGATCTCCGCGTCGCTGAGGTCCAGCCATTCGGTCAGTACCTGGTCGGTGTGCTCGCCGAGCCGGGGCGCGGGCGCCGGCACATCGACGGTCCCCCACGGCGACTGGAGGATCGGCTCGGCGCCGGTCACCGGGTGCACGATCCGCATCGTGCGGTCGCGCACGGCGGCTGTCGCGTTGCGCTCCTCCAGCGACAGCACCGGGGTCACGGTGATCCCGGCCTCGGCCAGCAGCTTGACGGCGTCGTCCCGGTCGCGGGCGGCGGTCCACCGCTCGACGTCACCGTGCAGCGCCGCCCTGGCGTCGGCGGACACGACCAGTTCGGCCCAGCGGTGCGCGCTGTCCGTGCCGTCGATCGTGGCGAGCAGCCTGGCCAGGTCGTCCACGCCGGTCAGCGCGGTGAGCAGCCACAGGTCGTCGCCAGCGCAGCGGGCCGTGATCTCGATCGACGGCAGCGTGGCGCCTTCGTGCAGGACGAGCGCGGCACCCAGGACAGCGACCACACTCTCCACACCGGACAGGTCGATGTGGGTGCCGTTACCGGTCCGCCGCGCCCGCCAGATCCCGGCCATCGCGGCGAGCACGCCGAAGCTGGAGATGTTCGGATCGGCGATGCCGAACGTGGCACCGCCGACCGGCGGCTCACCGTCGTAGGCGACCAGCGACTCGTAGCCGGCCAGCGCGGTCGTGACCAGCGCATAGGCCTTCATGTCCCGCCAGCGCCCGACCTGACCACCCGCCGACATGGACAGGGCGACCAGCGCCGGGTTGCGCAGGCGCAGTTCCGGCCAGCCGAGGCCGAGGCGGGCCAGCGTGCCGGCACGGAAGTTCTCGATCAGCAGATCGGCGTGTTCGGCCAGACGGAGCACGAGATCGCGGCCTGCCGGGTTGCGCAGGTCGATCGTCAGCGAACGCTTGCCCCGGTTGAGCTTGTGGAAGGACGGCGACGCCTCGTGCCGGTTCTCGGCGGTGTACCGGCTGTCCCGTTCGACGCCACGCAGCCGGTAGGGGTCCAGTCGTGCGCTGGACTCCACCTTGACCACGTCGGCACCGAGGTCGGCGAACGCGGCACCGACCAGCGGCCCGGCCCAGACCCAACCGAGATCGAGTACCCGGATATCTGCGATCGACATGCCACCCCTCACGTGTTCACCAGGAACGGAAGCCCCGGGAATGTGCCTGATGCGTCCCAGAAGAAGCGTTCGGTGTGCAGGTTGTCGAATGCGAGCACATCGTCCAGAGTGGACACCGGTACCGCGAGCACACCCTCCTGCTCCGCGGCCGCCATGACCTCGGCCTTGGTCAGCGTGTCGATGTAGGGCTGGAGCGCCGCGTCCACCTCGTCGGCCCGGTGGCGCGCGATGTCGAACGGGTCGGGATACCGTTCACGCACGTCCGATGCGCCGAAGCTGTGCGCGATCTTGGTCCAGTCACCGCGTGACCTGCCGATCAGCGCGACCTCGCCGTCCGAGCAGTCGAAGATGCCGTACGGGTAGATCCCGGCGCTGCCGGCCGCCCTGCGGCCCTCCCGCCGCCAGCCGATCTTGGAGTGCAGGTAGCTGGTGGAGTTCTGGTCGACGAACGCGTTCAGCGCGTTGAGCCCGGACAGTTCCTGCCGGCCAACCTCGTTGCCGAGGACCTTGGCCAGCGTCGCGCCAGCGAAGACGACACCGGCGATGAACGCGGCCGTCTGCGCCGGCATCGAGACCGGTGCCCGGCCCGGCTCGCCCATCGACCAGGTCGCGGCGGACAGCGCCGAGAGCAGCGCGGAGTCGGCGACCGGCGGCCCGTCCAACGGCGTAACCCGCAGTACCGACACCAGGCCGTCGCTGGCCGGCACGTCCGCGATGTCGCGCGAGTCGGCGATCACGACATCCACGGCCAGGCCGGCGACCTGTGCTGCGCCCACGAACTGTTTGCGGCCGTTGAGCCGATCGTAGATCGAGTCCTCGTCGGTACGGCACAGCGTGGCCGGATCGTCATCCTGGACGAGCTTGGCCACAGTGGCGCCGAGCGCGGCCAGCAGGTAGCCGGCGTAGGGCACACACACGTTGCGGCCGACCTCAAGGACGCGCAGCCCGGCCAGAATCCGCCTGTTGTCAGCGGCATCCCGTGCCGTCTCGTTGCTCACGTGTTCCCCCTCGATGCGAGCGCGCCGGCCAGCAGGTCGCTGCGGTACCGGTGCGGTTCGGTCTCCACGACCTTGGCGTCGATCAACACCCTCGGCTGCCGCAGTGCGTCGACCACCTGGGACAGGTCATCGGCGGCCCGCACGGTCACCGAGGTCAGACCGAAGCCAGCCGCGATCCGCGCGAAGTCGACGTCGTGGAACTCGGCCAGGTCGGCCGGTTTGTCGAACGCGTCCAGGACGCAGACCTCGGCCGCGTACCCGCTGTCGTTGAGCACCACGATGGTCAGCTCGATCTGTTCCCGGACCAGCGTCTCCAGTTCCTGGAGGTTCATCGCGAACCCGCCGTCACCAGCGAACAGCACGCAGCGCTTGTCCGGCCTGGCTACTGCTGCGCCGATGGCCAGGCCGAGACCGAGGCCGATGGAGCAGAAGTCCAGGCTCCACAGCCAGGCTGCTGGCGTGTCGACGGTGATCTGGTCCAGCACGAAACCGGTGAACAGGCCGCCGTCGACCACCACGGTCCGGTCGGCCGGCAGCAGCGGGTCCAGGTCGGCCAGCACCCGACTGGCCGGCAGTGGTTGACCGGGCACGGCGTCGGCGGCGGGTGGCCGGCGCCGGGCCGCCGCGATGCGGTCCGCCGCCCAGTGCCCGCCCGCCGGGACGTCGGCCTTGGCCACCGCGGTGTCGATCGCCGTGGCCACGGCCAGCGCGTCACCCACGATGCCGACGTCGACCGGCGACAGCGCGCCGATCCGGTCGGGATCGGCATCCACGTGGATGACGCGGGCGTTGGGCGCGATGCGGGCGCCACCGGTCTGCTTGGGGTTGAGCGAGACACCGATCGCCAGCACACAGTCGGCCTCGGTGACCAGTTCGACCACACCCTCGGTGGCGAAACTGCCGAACAGCCCGATGTCCAGCGGATGCCCTGCGAACAGCTCACGGGCCTGGAGGCTGGTGGCGAGCAGGGCTCCGGTCCGCTCTGCGAGTGCGATCACGGCGTCCCGGGCGTCCGCCAGCACGACGCCCCTACCGGCGAAGACCACCGGCCGACGGGCACCGATCAGCAGCGCGGCCGCCTCCTCGATCCCGGCGAGATCAGCGCCGACCACGGTCGGCCGGCCGGTCGCCGGCCGGTAGGTGAGCGGGGTGGGCAGCCCTCGACCGAGTGCGGCCCGGTCCGGCAGCGCCAGCACGACGGGACCGATACCCAGCCGGACCAGCCGAAAT
>DASUJK010000371.1:0-10280 GCA_036279295.1 Pseudonocardiaceae bacterium
GGCGCGCTCGATGCCATGGGCGTCCGTGGCAGCGTTCTGAGTGAATGGGCCGACGACCTTCGCGCCGGGGCTCTGGCCCAGCCTCGGCGCCTGACCGGCTGTCTGGAGCTGCTCGTCCAGTCCGGTCAAGTCGGTGAGCGCGTTCTGGCACGAGTTGATCAGGGTGGCGGCGGCTTCGGGTTCGATGTGGAAACCCTTGCCTGCTGCTGCCGCGAACGTCTTCGCGCTGCTCTGGATCTGGACTGCCTGCTTGGCGACCAGGTCCATCCGGGCACTCAGTTCTTCTGAGCCGCCGTCCGGGCTCTCAAGCATCTCGATCTCTCCCCGAGGCACGCTGAACACCGACGTTGCCACCCAAACGGTACCGCACGTCACCGTGCGCTGAGGGGGGATCGGCGCAACTGGATCTGCGCAGGTGGCGCCGATGCCGTGCTCAGCGTCGGGGCTGGGCGGGCTGGCTGACCGAGCCCAGCATGCCGATCAGCTGCTGCGTGATCCTGGTCGTGTCGGCCGGTGAGTACGTCGTCCACCGCTGCCCGTCGGGTCCCGGTCGGCTGTGCCCGAAGTACCGGCCGTCCTCGGTGTCGAACCAGCTGAGCACCGGGGTCATCAGTTCCCGCCCGATCCGGTCCCGCCCGTACACGGTGAACATGCCGATCTGGGTGCGCTTGCGTTCCCACATGGTCTGGGCCGCCCGCCGCTCCAGCTCGTACCCGCCCTGCTGCGGCCGCACCGGCTCGAACACGCCCCGGAAGCCCTCCTCGGCGCCGTGCCGGGCCACCGCCGCCTGCCGCGACGGGTCGACCTCGGGGAACGTGACCGACCGACCTGGCCCCGGCTTCTCCTCGCCGATCAGCTTGACGGCCTCGCTGACGAGACCTTCCGGGCGGAACGTGTCGAACGTGATCTTCTGGGCACGCAACCTGGCCAGCAGACCCGTCCGACCGTTGGTGGCGGCCCTGGCCAGCACTCGTTCGTCGTCCGCCAGGATGGCGACGACGTCGATCGCGTGCTGGAACCGGCCGAGCGTGACCACGGCCTCCTCGACCTCCGGTTCCAGCCTGCCCCGGTACGCCAGGTTGCGCGCCGTCAGGTCCTCGAACACGATGGACCGCAACCGATCGCGGTCCTCCATGGTCGCGCCGACGCTGGGCACCTCGAAGATCCGCACCGGGGTACCCGGCCGCAACTGCTCCCACAGCAGGTCGATCGCGGCCAGCGACAGGGTGAACGAGAACGGCATCGGCAAGACCCCCAACGCAGCGGACAACCGCCCAGAACGTACCGGACGGCCCACCTACGCGCGCAGGTCGACGACCACCTTCACGTCGTCGCGCTGCCGGTCCAACGCCTCGGTCCACCGCTCCAGCGGCACCCGCCTCGTGATCAGCTGACGCAGCCACTCCGGGTCGGCCGCGGCCAGCGCCGCCGCTGCCTGCCGGTAGTTGTCCAGGCTCGCGTTCACGCTGCCGACCAGCGCGTCGTTCTCCAGCACGAGACTGTCGTTGATGGCCGACGCCGGCACCGGGATCGTCCGCTGCGCACCGGACAGGCCGGTGAGCACGGTGACCGCGTTGCGGCCGGTCCGGTTGAGCACGTCGAACACCAGCTCGCCGGCGCCGGTGCACTCGATCACCACGTCGGGCTTGGGCACCTCGTCCAGATCATGGTGGTAGGTGGCGCCGACCTGCCGGACCAGATCGGGTTTGCGCCCGTCGGTCATCCGGTCCAGCACGTGCACGTCCAGCCCCCGCTGCACACCGAGCAACGCGGCCAGCAGCCCGATCGGGCCGGCCCCGGTGACCAGCGCCGTCCTGGGTGCGAAGTACGCTCGGCCGCCGACCTTCGCGGCCTGCTCCCACGCCTTCGCCACCACCGACGTCGGCTCGGTCAGCACGCCGACGTCGGCCAGGCCGGCGTCCAGCCGGATGGCGAACGACGGCTCCACGGTCCACTCGGTCGCGCCGTAGCCGTCCCGTTCCTTGATGCCGCGCTCGGTGTACTGCCCGTTGAGGCAGAAGTCCCACTGCCCGGCCGCGCACGCGCCGCACGGCACCGGGTCCGGTCGCCGCACCACGCCGACCACCAGGTCGCCCACCGAGAAGCCCGATGAAGCAGGCGCGGCAGTCACTCGACCGAGTGATTCGTGGAACAGCACCAGCCGGTCCGCGCCGGGCGGCACCCAGCCGTAGCCCTTGACCGCGATCTCCACGTCCGTGCCGCACACGCCGACCAGCAGCCCGTCGACGGTGAGTTCGCCGTCGGCGGCGACCGGCGCAGGCCGTTCGCTGACCCCGGCCGACGCCTGGTTGCCCGGCACCACGGTGGCCGCCCTCATTTGATCGCCCCTTCCCCCGCGGCGCCCCCGTTGCGCCTGCTCCGATGGTGCCGGTGTCGCCGCTCGCCGTAGAGGACGGCAGCGCTGTTGACCAGCCCGAGATGGGAGAACGCCTGCGGGAAGTTGCCGAGGAACCGGCCGCTCACCGCGTCGTACTCCTCGGACAGCAGGCCGACGTCGTTGCACAGGCCGACGAGCCGCCCGAACATCGCCTCGGCCTCCTCGCGCTGCCCGGCCAGCGCGAGCGCGTCCACGTACCAGAACGAGCACACCAGGAACGAGCCCTCGCGCCCGCTCAATCCGTCCACATCGGACTCACCCGCTCCGGTGCTGTACCTGTCGATCAGGTCACCGTGCTTCAGTTCCTTGCCGATCGCGTCCACAGTGGCCAGTACGCGTTCGTCGTTACCGGGCAGGAAACCGACCGCCGGGATGAGCAGTGTCGCCGCGTCCAGTTCGGTGCCGCCGTAGTACTGGGTGAACGCGCCACGACGCTCGTCGAACCCGTACTCCAGCACCTCGCCGTGGATCTTCGCCCGCAGGTCCTTCCAGCGCTCCACCGGCCCGGGCAGCCCGTCCTCCTCGACCGCCCGCACCGCCCGGTCGAACGCCACCCACAGCATCACCCTGCTGTGCGTGAAGTGCCGGCCGGGGCCACGCACCTCCCACAGGCCGTTGTCCGGCTCCTGCCAGATCTTCTCCAGGTGCGTCATCAGGCCACGCTGCATCGCCCACGAGTCCGGCCGCTCCGGGATGCCGCGCTCCCGAGCCAGGTGCAGCGCGTCCATCACCTCGCCGTACACGTCCAGCTGCAACTGGCGGAACGCGGCGTTGCCGATCCGGACCGGCTGCGCACTCTGGTAGCCGGGCAGCCAGTCGGCCTCCCACTCGATCAGGTGCCGCTCACCGTCGATGCCGTACATGATCTGCACGTCCGCCGGGTCGCCTGCCACCGCACGGACCAGCCAGGTCCGCCATGCCTCGGCCTCGGACGAACAACCGAAGTTGTCGAACGCCAACAGGGTCAGCGTCGCGTCCCGCAGCCAGCAGTACCGGTAGTCCCAGTTCCGCGAACCACCCGGCGTCTCCGGCAGGGACGTCGTCGGCGCGGCCACGATGCCGCCGGTCGGCTCGTACGTGAGCGCCTTCAGGGTGAGCAGCGACCGGTGCACGATGTCCGCGTGCGGGCCCTCGTAGTGGATCTGCTGCGTCCAGTCGTGCCACAGCTGCTCGGTGTGCGCCAGGTCGTGCGCGGTGTCCTGGGGCAGCGGCTGCTTGTCCGGGTCGGGCAGGTACTCCATCACCCACGCCAGCCGCGTGCCGGCGCCCACGGTGAACCTGGCCTCGTGCGCCCGCTCGTGCGGCACCCGCAGCGGCAACAGGTCCCCGCGCAGCGTGACCGCCCTGGGGCCGGCCAGCGCGAGCAGGTATTCCTTGCCGTGCTTGCGCATCCGGCGCACCCACGGCACCGAGTCGGCGTACGCGAACCGGACCACCCAGCGCAGGGTCATCTCGACGTTGCCGCTGATGCCCTCCACGATGCGCACCACCCGCGGCTGGTCCTGGACGGCATGGTCGTGCGCCCGGGGCGTCAGGAAGTCGGTCAGCCGGACGACACCGTCGCCGGTGGTGAACTCGGTCTCCAGGATCAGCGAATTGCCCCGGTAGCGCCGTTTCGTCTCGGCCTTGGCCGTCGGCGCGATCCGCCAGTGGCCGTGCTCCTCGTCACCGAGCAGCCTGCCGAAGCACGACGACGCGTCGAACCGGGGCAGGCAGAGCCAGTCGATGGACCCGTCGATGCCGACCAGTGCGGCCGTTCGCAGATCCGAGAGCAGGGCGTAGTCCTCGATCCGACCGGGTCCAGAAGGTGCCCTGCCGTCGGTTGCCGCATTGGTCACCCGGCCGAGGCTAGCCTGCGTGGTGGCGTCCGTGCAGGACATCCCCGTCGTCGGGCCGGTGAACGTCCTTCGCCGACTCGGTAAGGAGTTCAGCCGGCAGAATGGCACTCACCGGACCATCCGGATTGATCGCCAGCGGGTAGCCGCGCAGCAGCGGCACGATCTCGTCGCCGCGCATCGCCCGCCACGCCAGCCAGTCCGACGGCACGTGCTCCGGTGACGTGCACGCCGGCACGACGAGCCGACCGGTCTGGCCGTCGGGCAGTGCGATCAGCGGGGTGCCCTGCCACGTGCCGTCGCCGGGATCGAACACCAGCAGGGTGGCGTCCAGTACGGCGGCCGGCAGGTCGGTCACCGGCCGGTGACCGGCCTTGGCGAGTTGGATGAGCTTCTCCAGTTCGGTCAGCGGTGCGGGCCAGCCCAGTGCGGTCGGCGATGGCCGATAGGTGTCGTTGGGTGCGAAGCGGTCCTCGATCTGGCCATCGGCGTTCACCGGGTACGCGCCCACGATCGCCCACTGCGGCACGTCGGCCGCGCCGACGAACGCCGGATCGAGCACGTACAGCCACGTGTTCGGGTTCGCCCGCGCGCTCGCCCGCATGTCGTCCGTTACTTCAGGAGCGCCTGTGGGCGGCGTCATGTAATTGGTTCCTTTGCCCCGACCTACGTGATCGCGGCAGTATCTCGACCAGACAGGTTTCCGGCCAGTCCGGTTACCGACCCGGAACACAATTGCGCCGTCCAGCCCAGCGCCGTCCGTCCAGCCGACAGGGGGTGGACGGTCCGGATCGGACCGTCCACCCCGTTGACAACCGCTCGGTCAACCAGTCAGCGTCAGCTGGCGGTCAGTGCGGTGTCGTCGAGCACGAACGACGTCTGCAGCGACACGTCCTCGGTGCCGGTGAAGGTCAGGGTGACCGTCTGGCCCGCGAAGCTGGACACGTTGAAGCTGTGTGACGCGTAGCCGGCTGCCTTGTTCAGGTTCGAGAAGGTGCCCAGCGTGGTGGTGCCGAGTTTGACGGTCAGCTTGTCGAACTGCGTCGTCGTCGTGGTCTCGGCGGTGTCGATGTGCAGGAAGAACGACAGCGTGGCGCTGCACCCGGACGGGATGGTGACCGTCTGGGACACGGTGTCGGTGTGGGTGGTGCCGTAGCCGTCCATCCAGGCGTCGAACGTGCCGGCGTGGGCGGGCTCGGACGGGCCGTTCGCGCCGATCACCGCAGGCGTTGCCGACCAGGTGACGTTGCCGGACTCGAAGCCGGGGTTGCCCAGCTTCTGGCCCGGTGCCGAACAGCCGGCGCCGACCGCGTTGATCGTCCAGGTGAAGCTGGTCGACGCGGTGCCCGCGGCACTGTCGTGCACGGTCGCGGTCACGGTGAACGTGCCGGCCGTGGTCGGCGTGCCGGAGATCAGACCACTGCTGCTCGTCGACAGCCCGGTGGGCAGGCCGGTGGTCGTGAACGTGTAGGGCGCGGTGCCACCGGACGCGGACAGTTGCAGGCTGGCCGCGGTGCCGACGGTGCCGGTCCGGCTACCCGGGTTGTTGATGGCCAACGCCGCGGCGCCCGCGGTGAACGCCGCCGTGCCGTTCGGGGTGCCGAGGCCGGTCGGACCGTCCCAGCCGACGCCAGCGTGGCACTGCACGGTGGTCGTGCAGGCGCCGTTGCTGCCACTGGTGACGTCGAACAGGTTGCCGGTGTGCGAGTACGGGTAGGCCGCCGGGGTGTCGGTGGCGCCCGGGGTGCCGGCCAGCGCGTACACGGACGCGATGATCGGCGACGACACACTGGTGCCGCCGTAGACCTGCCAGCCGGTGGCGCCGAAGGTCTGGAAGACCGCGACACCGGTGTTCGGGTCGGCCACCGCGGACACGTCCGCGTTGGCCCGCCGGGTACATCCGGTGGTCACGTTGGCCTGGAACGACGGTTTCGCTTCGTCGACCGAGCAGCCGCTGCCGGCGCCCGACCATGCCGTCTCCGACCAGCCGCGAGCGTTCGCCGCGGTGGTCAGCGATGTGCCGCCGACCGCTGTCACGAACGGACTCGACGCCGGATAGGAGATGCCGAATCCGCCGTCACCGGTGGACGCGGTGACCGCGACACCGGCGTGGTGGTAGAAGTTGGCGTCGTTCGTGGGGTCGCCACTCTCGCCGCCGCCATAGCTGTTGGACACGTACTTCGCACCCAGCGCGACAGCACGGTTCACGGACGCGCCGAGGTTCGCGATGGTCGCGCTGGACGCCTCGACCAGCAGGATGTGGCACTGCGGGCAGATCGCCGACACCATGTCGACGTCCAGGCTGATCTCGCCGGCCCAGCCGGCGTCCGATGCCGGCAGCGGGCTGGCGGCACCGTTCTGGTTGACCTTCTTGAAGCAGCCGTTGGCCGTCGTGCAGGCCGGCAGGCCGAACTGTGACCGGTAGGTGGCCAGGTCGGACTCGGCGGTCGGGTCGTCCATCGCGTCCACGATGCCGACGGTCTGGCCCGAGCCGCCGGTGGCGGACAGCTTGTAGGCGCTGTCCAGGTCGGCCGGGCCGAAGCCGCTCGGGGTGACGAACGGGGTGGCCAAGGCGTGCTGCACGCCGGTGTCGGTCCGGCGGAGGGCGAAGCAGGTCGCCATCCCGGGTCCGACTTTCTGGGCGCACGAGTGAACGGTCGTCGGTGTGGCCGGCGCCGTCGCTGTTGATGCTGCTGTCACTGCCAAGCTCGGTGCTGGGGCGGCTAATGCCGTGGCTGACGCGAACGTCAGCGACAGAACAGCCATACCAGCGAGCGTCAGCAGCCCTCGCGTGACACTGCGCAATGTTCCTCCAACGCACTGGAACCGTGCCCAACGAGCGGGTCACCCGTTGGTGTCATGTGTGTACAGCCCGTGTGAGGTTTGTGGTGTCTCTGTCGTGCCAGTGGCACAAAAGTGCCGGTAAGGTGCTACTAGCTCGGACGGCTAGGAGCTGCCGAAATGGGACTCACCCGGATCGCCGATCTGGTCCTGCTCGGTCTGGACGAGGCGGCCGCGCGGACCTATCTCGCCTTGCTGGCCCAGGGTTCCTGCACCGACGAGACCGTCGCGGAGCTGGTCTCGGCACCGGTGGCGACGATCCGGACGGCCTTCGCGGCACTCAACGAAGCGGGCCTGGTGAGCCTGGTCGATTCGGGTGCCGTCGCATCACCCGTTCGGCCGGGCCCTGGACTGGACATGTTGGTCCGCCGCCGGGAGACCGAGCTGCGGCAGGCCAGGATCAGTGCCGTCGACGCCTACGAATCCTTCCTGCGCGCAGCGGGCGGGGAGCCGGTCGGTCACCTGATGGAGGTGCTCGGCGGCACGACGGTGGCGGAGCGTATTCGTCAGTTGGAGCGCGGGGCGCACCAGGAGATCCGCGGCTTCGACTCCCCGCCCTACTACGCGGACGCCGACGCGAACCAGATCGAGCTGGACAACCTGTCCAGGGGCGTGCGCTACCGCGTTGTCTACGCGACCGCGGCGCTGGAACGGGCCGACTACCTGGCCGACAACGTGCTGCCCGGCGTGCGGTCCGGCGAGGAGGCCAGGACCCTGCCGCACGTGCCGGTCAAGCTGATGCTGTTCGACGACGACTGTGCCGTGGTGTCCCAGTCGCTGCCCGATGAGCCGACCGACCGGTCCGCGCTGCTGATCCGGCCGTGCAGCCTGTTGTCGGCGTTGACCGGGCTGTTCGAGATGTGCTGGCGGGCCGCGCTGCCCTTCGACATCCGCGACCGGCCCACCGAGCGGTACTTACAGCCGCACGAACGGCGGCTGTTGGGCCTGCTGGCCGCCGGCATGGGCGACGACCAGGCCGCCCGTGCGCTGGGAGTCAGCCGTCGGACCTTGTTCCGGTACTTGGAGGGGATGATGGCTCGGACCGGTGCGGCGAACCGGTTTCAGTTGGCGCTGCACGCTGCTCGGAATGGATGGATTTGACGACCGAAACCGATCCCGAGGAACTGCGGGCCGCCGTGGCCGAGGTGGTGCCCTGGCTGTCCGGCACCGCTGACCAGCCCGATCGGGCCACGCTGGCCAAGGCTGTCCGGCTGAGCCTGCGGGTGCTGCCGGATGTCGCGCCGGGGCGCAGCGTGGAGGTGCGGGTGCCGCCGTTCGCCGCCGTGCAGTGTGTTCCTGGTCCCAGACATACGCGGGGCACGCCGCCGAACGTGATCGAGATGGATCCGCGAACGTGGCTGGAACTGGCCACCGGCCAGGCATCCTGGGCCGACGCGGTGGCCACCGGCCGGGTGTCGGCGTCGGGCAGCCGGGCTGATATCGCCTGGCTGCTGCCTGTCGTCCGTATCTGAGGGCTGCTGCGACACCTACACTGGGGGCGGCCCACCAAGCCGTCCTAGGGAGTTCTTCGGTGGTCACTGACCAGCACGCTGCCCGGCCAGACGACACGTCCACTGAATCGCCCGACGAGCCACGAGAAGAGTGTGGCGTCTTCGGTGTCTGGGCGCCCGGCGAGGAGGTGGCCAAGCTCACCTTCTACGGCCTGTACGCGTTGCAGCACAGAGGCCAGGAGGCGGCCGGCATCTCCGTCTCGGACGGCCAGCAGATCGTGGTCTTCAAGGATCTGGGGCTGGTCAGCCAGGTGTTCGACGAGCAGGTGCTGGTGTCGCTGCGCGGTCACCTCGCCGTCGGCCACTGCCGCTACTCGACCACCGGTTCCGGCACGTGGGAGAACGCGCAGCCGACGTTCCGCAACACCGCGACCGGCAGCGGGATCGCCTTGGGACACAACGGCAATCTCGTCAACACCGCCGAGCTGCTGGCCCGTGCGCGGGAGATCGGCGCCGACACCGGCGCGGCCACCGGCGCACGGACCGACCTGGCCCGCGCCACCACCGACTCGGACCTGATCTGCGGCCTGCTGGCCGCCGCGGCCGCGGACACCGGTGTCGAGCAGGCCGCGCTGGAGCTGCTGCCCACGCTGCGTGGTGCGTTCTGCCTGGTGTTCACCGACGAGTCGACCCTGTACGCCGCCCGCGACCCGCAGGGTGTGCACCCGCTGGTGCTGGGCAGGCTGGAGCGCGGCTGGGTGGTGGCCAGCGAGACGGCGGCACTGGACATCGTCGGCGCCTCGTTCGTGCGTGAGGTCGAGCCCGGCGAGCTGCTCGCCATCGACGCGGACGGCCTGCGGTCGTCCCGGTTCGCCGTGCCAGAGCCGAAGGGCTGCCTGTTCGAGTACGTCTACCTGGCCCGCCCGGACACCGCCATCTCCGGCCGGTCGGTGCACGCGGCCAGGGTGGAGATCGGCCGGAAACTGGCCGCCGAGAGCCCGGTGCCCGCCGACCTGGTCATCCCGGTGCCCGAGTCGGGCACACCGGCCGCGATCGGCTACGCGGCCGCGTCCGGCATTCCCTACGGCTCCGGTCTGGTGAAGAACGCCTACGTCGGGCGCACGTTCATCCAGCCGTCGCAGACCATCCGGCAACTGGGCATCCGGCTCAAGCTCAACCCGCTGCGGGACGTGATCCGGGGCAAGCGGCTGGTCGTCGTGGACGACTCGATCGTGCGCGGCAACACGCAGCGCGCACTGGTCCGGATGCTGCGCGAGGCCGGTGCGGTCGAGGTGCACGTGCGGATCGCGTCGCCGCCGGTGCGCTGGCCCTGCTTCTACGGCATCGACTTCGCCTCCCGGGCCGAACTGATCGCCAACGGCCTGGACATCGACGGCGTCCGGCGCTCGATCGGTGCCGACTCGCTGGCCTACGTGTCACTGGACGGCCTCGTCGCGGCCAGCGAGCAGCCCAAGACCAGGCTGTGCATGGCGTGTTTCGTCGGCGAGTACCCGATTCCGCTGCCCGACGAGGCATTGATCGGCAAGCACCTGCTGGAGGAGCTGCACGCCGCGGGCCGGGCACTCGATCCCGGTGCCGTCGGCGCGGCTTCCGCCGCGGTGCCCAGTGGGTACGGTGCTGAGGACGCGGTCCGCCGCCCCTGACGAGCGAACGTTTCCCGACCATCGGAGAGATTCCAGCTGTGATCACGCAATCGGACCGGCACAACGCCAGCTACGCGGCGGCCGGGGTGGA
>DASUJK010000372.1:0-9135 GCA_036279295.1 Pseudonocardiaceae bacterium
GCCCAGTGTGAAGCACACGTTCACCGGCACCACAAGGGAAGCACAGTAGGCCACGTTCGCGGTCTCGTCGGGGACCTCGTAACCGTGGTCGCGGTAGTCGGCGCCGTCGGCGCCCACCTCGCAGTCGCCAGCGGACGCCACGATGCTGTTGATCACGAAGACCGCTTCGGGGCCACCGCACGGCGTCGGGTTCAGCTCGACCTCGCCCGGCGTGCCTGCCTGTTCGTCGAAACAGGATCCGACGTCGTAGGCGGCCGCCGCGTCCGGCGGGTTGATCGACGAGGCCGTGAACGGGATCGGTGGATGCACGATCGGCCGGACGGACGGCGGATTGCTCTTGGTGGCCGCGACCGGTTGCGGGTTCTGCCGACCGGGGCCGACCCCGAAGAACCAGAGCGCGACACCGGCGCCGACGACCACCGCGACAGCCGCCGCGATCGCGACGACCACCTTCTTGTCCGGTCCGTGCGGCGGTGTCGGGAAGGGGGGCGGGTAACCACCGTCGGTGTAGTGCGGCTCCGGAGGGCGGCCGTCCCAACCGATGCCGTAGTAGGACTCGGGTGGCCGACCTCCCCACGGCTGCGGGATCTCGTCCCCATGACCCGAAGTGGGTCCAGTCATCGTGTTTTGCTCCCACCAGGTGCTCAGGCGGCCGCGTTGCCGCCTGTTGCGCTCACGACTACGACTAACTGTGCCCCGCCGGTTGCTGGCTCGGCAAACGGCCGGCCGCCATTCTTCGGGCCACGTCCCAGCGCAGCCACATCAGATAGCCCCAGATCAGCGTGAACAGCACGCCGACCACCCCGACGGGCGTCGATCCGGCGAAACAGCAGAGCAGTGCGACCTGCGCCGCCCCGATCACGTACACGGCCCACGGACGACGCAGCAGCGCGCACGCCACCACGAGCACCACGACCACAGCACCGACGACGACACCGACCGCTGTGTTCAGCCCGCCGTACAGCTTGGCCACCACCAGCAGCGACAGCGCGACGACGATCGCCTCCAGGATCAGGGTCGCCGCCATCACGCCCCGGAAACCCCTCATCGGGTCGACCTCGGGCGCTGGCACGCTCTGTTGGGGTGCGCCCTGGGGTGCCTCGTCGCTCATGCCGGCTCCTTGCCGAACAGCGCACGCGCCTCGCCTGCCGTGACCACCGAACCGGTCACGACGACTCCGGCGCCGGACAGTGGCTGGCCCGGTTCACCGACCTCCTCGGCGAGGCCGATCGCCGTCTCGATCGCGTCGTCCAGTCTCGGTTCCACGACGATCCGGTCCGGCCCGAAGATGTCTCTGGCCACGGCGGCCAGGTCGTCGGCCGACATCGCTCTCGGCGACGAGTTCGCGGTCAGCACGACCTCGCTCACCGCGGGCTCCAGCGCGGCGAGGATGCCCAGCGCGTCCTTGTCCGCCATCACACCGACAACGGCGACCAGCTTGCGGAAGTCGAACTCCTCGCCGAGCGCGACGGCCAGTGCCTCGGCGCCGAGCGGGTTGTGCGCGGCGTCCAACAACACCGTCGGCGCCGACCGGACGGGCTCCAGCCTGCCCGGTGCGGTGACCGCCGCGAACGCCTGCCGGACCACGTCCGGATCGAGCTGGTTGTTCGCGCCGGCACCGAGAAACGCCTCGGCCGCCGCGAGGGCGACGGCTGCGTTGGCCGCCTGGTGAGCACCGTGCAGCGGCAGGAACACGTCCTCGTACACACCGCCGAGGCCCTGCAACCGGAGCAACTGGCCGCCGACCGCGATCTCCCGGCCCAGCACACCGAACTCCTGGCCTGCCCTGGCCACGCTGGCGTCCACATCGGCCACCCGGCGCAACAACTCGGCCATCACGTCGGGCCGCTGCTCGGCGAGCACCGCGACGGCACCCGGTTTGATGATCCCGGCCTTGTCCCTGGCGATGCCGACCACGTCGGGACCGAGGTACTCGACGTGGTCGATGCCGACCGGCCCGATCACGGCGACCTTGCCGTCGGTGACGTTCGTGGAGTCCCACGTACCGCCGATGCCGACCTCGATCACGGCGGCGTCGACGGGCGCGTCCGCGAACGTGGCGAACGCCATCGCGACGAGGACCTCGAACTTGCTCAGCGGATTGGGTTGTACAGCGTCCACCATGGACACATACGGTGCGACGTCCTGGTACGCGGCGACATAGCGCTCCGGGCTGATCGGCGTGCCGTCCAGGCTGATCCGCTCGGTCACCAGTTGCAGGTGTGGGCTGATGAACCGGCCGGTGCGCAGCCCGCTGGCGGACAGCAAGGCGTCCACCATGCGGCTGATGGACGTCTTGCCGTTGGTGCCGGTGATGTGTACGACCGGGCAGGCATGCTGTGGATCACCGAGCAGGTCCAGCAGCGCCCTGATCCGGTCCAGCGTCGGGTCGATCTTCGTTTCCGGCCAGCGCGTGTTCAGTTCGGCCTCGACCGCGCGGAACTCATCGGCGGGCGTGCCGGACACCTGCACCTGCTTGGACGCGCGGTCAACCACGCCGAACAGTCTAGGAGCGTTGGGGCAGCGGCATGGTGGCCAGGGCCTCTTCCCGGGCCTTGCCCGCGTAGTCGCACATCTGCCGCTCGTAGTCGGACAATGCAGGCAATAGTGCTCCGCCGCTGGCCAGGGTCGTATTCATCGTTTGGGACAGCAGTCTCGCGTCGCGCAACGCGAGGTTGGCGCCGATGCCGCCGGGTGGCATCGGGTGGGCGGCGTCACCGAGCAGCGTGACCGCCCGGGTGGGCCACGGCTCGATGCGCGGACCGATCCGCAGCGGGCCGACACCGCTGTTGTCCGGGGCGGCATGCGCGATCAGCGCGCGGAGTTCGGGGTGCCAGTCGCGGACGATGTCCCGGACGGCGCCCAGCGCCGCCTCCGGTGCCGCACCGATCTCCAGCCCGGCGTGCCCGTCGGGCAGCAGCATCACCCAGCGCAGGTAACTCGTGGTCGGCGGCAGTGTGACATCGGGCGCGAGTTCGGCGGCCGCTTCCCGTGGCAGCCGACGGAACGGCATCTTGCCGAGGAACAGCCGGAGGTCACCGCTGATCACCATGGTGCTCCAGCCGGGCACCAGGGCCGCGAAACACTCGGTCATCGTGGTGCGGCCGATGGCGCCGTGCACGCCGAGATCGGCGATCCGCACGTCGGGCGGCAGTTGCCGGCGCACGGTGGAGCCCATGCCGTCGGCGCCGACCAGCAGGTCGGCGGTGCGTTGGGTGTTGTCCGCGAAGTCGGCGCGGACGGTGCCGTCGGGCAGTTCGGTGTGGGAGTCCAGCTTGCGGCCGAAGTGCACCCGGTCGGCCAGGCCGGCCAGCAGCAGGCGGCGCAGCACGTCCCGATCGAACAGCAGGCCCTCGTCGCGAGGCGGTGCGGTGCCCAACTCGACAAGCTGGTCGTCCACGGCGCGGCCGGGGCCGGCTGGAGGCCGCGCTCGGCGTGCTGGACGACGTCGGGCTGGACGCCATCACCGTGCGCAGGCTCGCCGAGCGGATCGGCGTGTAGCCCGGTGCGCTCTACCGGCACGTCACCAGCAAGCGGCAACTGCTGGACGCGATGGTGGAGCGGGTGGTCGCCGAGGCGCCGGCAGCCGACATGACCGGCGACTGGGCGGACCAGGTGCGATCGATCGCCACGTCCTCGCGGGCCGGCATGCTGGCCCGCCGGGACGGTGCTCGGCTGATGGCCACGTTCTACGGACCGGGACCAAGCGCCGTGACGTCCTGGCAGCGGTTTGTCGGATTGTTCAACAATGCCGGCCTTATGATGTGGCCGCGCGGACCGCCGTGGACACGGTGATCTGCTTCGTGAACGGCTTCACCATGGAGGAGCAGGCCAGAGGCAGCATGCCCAGAGCCGAGAAGGACCGGGCTTTCCAGGCCGGCCTCAACCTCATCATCGCCGGCATCAAGGCCGGCCTGGCCAACGCTTGAGCCGCTTGGAGGTCGGCGCCGGATCCGGGGAATCGATCGCCACCGCGCGGGGCAGCCGGCGGATCACGCGACGGCGCACGGCCCGTCGCCGTCCGGCGCAGCCCGGAGCAGCCGCCACGACATCCCATTTGTGATTTGCCGGCTTGTTCAACAATCCGAATCCGGTATTCATAGATGACGTCCGGCCTCGACACCCTGGGCATCACAGGTGTCGAGGCCGGCCGGTTTGTGTCCGACAGCCGCCAACCCGATGAGGGTCGGGTTGGCTCCGCTACGCCGCTGGCAGGCCGGCCAGCTGTGCCGTCAGCCGGTCGATCTCCGCGCGGGCCGTCTCCCGTCGGGCGGTGATCTTGGCGACCACGTCGGCAGGGGCCTTGTCCACGAAGTTGGGGTTGCCCAGCTTCGCGTCGCACTGCGCGAGTTCCTTCTCCGCCGCCGCCAGATCCTTCGCCAGCCGCTTGCGCTCGGCAGCCACGTCGATGACCCCGGATAGGTCCAGTTTCACCGTCACCGGGCCAGTGGCCAGGGCCACCTCCAGCGTCGCCGTCGGCGCGAAATCGGCCGCTGGCTCGTCCAGCCTGGTCAGCGCCCGGACCGCCGGGGCGTGTGCCAGCAGGCCGGCACCGTCGACACCGGACAGTTCGGCCGGCACCTTCTTGGTCGGCGGCAGGCCCTGGTCACTGCGGAACCGGCGGATCTCGGTGACCAGCTTCTGCGCCGCCTCGATCCGCTCCGCCGCGGCCGCGTCCGCCCCCTGACCGGTCGTCTCGGCCCACCGGGCGATCACCAGCGACTCCTCGCCGGTCAACGTCGTCCACAACCGCTCGGTGACGAACGGCATCAACGGGTGCAGCAGCCGCAGCACGGTGTCCAGCACATGGCCGAGCACCGCCCTGGTGGCGTCCGCGCGCGCACCGCCCTCAACGATCTGCACCTTGGCCAGTTCCACGTACCAGTCGCAGAACTCGTCCCACGTGAAGTGGTACAGCGCCTCGGCCAGTCGGGCGAACTCGAACTGGTCGAACAGAGTGTCCACATCGGACACCAGACGGTCCGTCTTGTCCAGGATCCAGCGGTCGGCGTCGGTCAGGTCGGCACGGTCGGGCACGGCAGTGTCCACAGTGGCCCCATTTGCCAGCGCGAACCTGGTGGCATTCCACAACTTCGTGCCGAACCGACGCGAGCCCTCGACCTGTTCCTCACCGATCGGCACGTCCGTACCGGGGTTCGCGCCACGCAGCAGGGTGAACCGCAGCGCGTCGGCGCCGTACTCGTCCAGCCATTCCAGTGGGTCGACCACGTTGCCCGACGACTTCGACATCTTCTTGCCGAACTTGTCGCGCACCATGCCGTGCAGGGCGATGGTGTGGAACGGCGGCACACCGTCCATCGCGTAGGTGCCGAACATCATCATCCGGATGACCCAGAAGAAGAGGATGTCGTAGCCGGTCACCAACACGCTGGTCGGATAGAACTTCGCCAGATCGTCGGTCTTGTCCGGCCACCCCATCGTGGAGAACGGCCACAGGCCACTGGAGAACCAGGTGTCCAGCACGTCCTCGTCCTGGTGCCAGCCGGCACCGGTGGGCACCTCGTCGTCCGGGCCGACGCACACCATCTCGCCGTTCGGGCCGTACCAGACCGGAATCCGGTGACCCCACCACAGCTGGCGCGAGATGCACCAGTCATGCAGGTTGTCCACCCAGTCGAAATAGCGCTTCGCCATCTCCGGCGGGCTGATCGCCACCTCGCCGGACCGCACCTTGTCCCCCGCCAACTTGGCCAGCGGCGCGATGCGCACGAACCACTGCAACGACAGCCTCGGCTCGATCGGCTCCTTGGACCGCTCCGAGTGGCCGACCGAATGCAGGTAGGGCCGCTTCTCGGCGACGATCCGGTCCTGCGCACGCAGCGCCTCCCGGATGGCCACCCTGGCCTCGAACCGGTCCATGCCGTCGAACTCGGTGCCGGTGTTGGCGATCCGGGCCTGCTCGTCCATGATCGTCAGCATCGGCAGGCTGTGCCGCTGGCCGATCTCGAAGTCGTTCGGGTCGTGTGCCGGGGTCACCTTCACCGCACCGGTACCGAATTCGGGATCCACGTGCTCGTCGGCGATGATCGGGATGCGCCTGCCGGTCAGCGGCAGCTCGATGTCGGTGCCCACCAGATGCGTGTAGCGCTCGTCGGTCGGGTGCACGGCAACCGCGGTGTCACCGAGCATCGTCTCCACCCGTGTGGTGGCCACCACGATCGAGTGATCACCGTCGCCGTAGCGCATCGAGACGAGTTCGCCCTCGACCTCCCGGTGCACCACCTCGGCGTCGGACAGCCCGGACCGCAGCTTCGGCGACCAGTTCACCATGCGCTCGGCCCGGTAGATCAGGCCGTCGTCGTAGAGCTGCTTGAACTGTGTCTGCACAGCCCTGGACAGGCCTTCGTCCATGGTGAAGCGCTCACGGGTCCAGTCGACGCTGTCCCCGAGCCTGCGCATCTGCGCGAGGATGCGGCCGCCGTACTCGGCCTTCCACTGCCACACACGGTCGACGAACGCCGCACGGCCCATGTCCCGCCGGTTCTTGCCCTCCGCGCGCAACTCGTCCTCCACGAGCGCGTGCACGGCGATGCTGGCGTGGTCCATGCCGGGCAGCCACAGGGTCTCGTAGCCCTGCATCCTGCGGCGCCGGATCAGCGCGTCGATCAGGGAGTGCTCGAAGGCGTGGCCGATGTGCAGGCTGCCGGTCACGTTCGGCGGCGGAATGACGATGCTGTAGGGGGGCTTGTCGCTGGTCGCGTCGGCGGTGAAGTAACCGGCGGCCACCCACTGCTCGTACAGCGCGCCTTCTACCTCCGCCGGAGTCCAGGTCGGCGGAAGTTCTCGGTGGCGCTGGGTGGGCATGGTCTCGGTCACCCCCCAATTCTACGAATGCGTCACCAGCGGTTTGTCACTGCGTATGTGCGTTCGGCTCTCCGGTGGCGCACGATGGGGGTATGACCACGTCGGAGGCGACCTGATGGGACGAGTCACGGTACGGCGGCCGGTGTTGAAGCTGACCGCGACCGGCGAGCGGCGCAGGCCGGACACGATCGCGGCCGAGGAACCGTTCGAGATCAGGGTGGACGGCACCGCGCTGTCGGTCACCATGCGGACGCCCGGTGACGACGTCGAACTGGCGCACGGATTCCTGCTCACCGAGGGTGTGATCGGTGACCGCGAGGACGTGCTGACCGCGCGGTACTGCGCGAGCACCGACGACGACGGGGCCAACACCTACAACCTGCTGGACATCCAGCTGGCGCCCGGTGTGCCGCCGCCCGATCCGTCCGTGACGCGGAACTTCTACACGACGTCGTCGTGTGGCGTGTGCGGCAAGGCGGCACTGGACGCGGTGCGGTTGGCCACCCGCTTCCCACCCGGCGCCGACGACGCCCGCATGACCACGCGGACCCTGGCCGAGCTGCCCGACCAGCTGCGGGCGAAGCAGAAGTTGTTCCGTACCACCGGTGGCATCCACGCCGCCGGCCTGTTCACCGCCGACGGCGAGGTGCTCGCGGTGCGTGAGGACGTCGGCCGGCACAACGCCGTGGACAAGGTGCTCGGCTGGGCGCTGCTGTCCGGCAGGGTGCCGCTGTCCGGCTGCGTGCTGCTGGTGTCCGGGCGGACGTCCTTCGAGCTGGCCCAGAAGGCGGCGATGGCGGGCGTGCCGGTACTCGCGTCGGTGTCGGCGCCGTCGTCGCTCGCGGTGGACGTGGCCGAGGAACAGGGCATGACCCTGATCGGCTTCCTGCGCGGTGACTCGATGAACGTCTACACCGGTGCCCAGCGGGTGGTGACGTCAGCGACCGTGGCCGTGTAGCGGGGCTTCGCCCGTGCGGACCCACTCCAGGACCGCGGGCCAGCGGCCGTAACCGGATTCCGCGTTCAGCTGGCCGCCGTCCGGGATCACGTCCCAGTCGATGTCCAGCTCGGCGGCCAACAGGCCGGCATCGTGCACCGGCCGGGTCGGGTCGTCGTTGGACGTGACCAGCCTCGTGTACGCGGCCGCCCGGCGGATGCCGGCCGGGTCGATCGGGGCCGGTTCGAACTCACGCACGTTGGCCTCGTGCCACTGGGCGCCGGGCGGGGCCACCAGCAGTACCCGGTCCACCCTGCGGGCCGGAGCCGGCCGTGCTGCCGCGTGGTGCAGCCACAGGGCAGCGCCGACCGCGTGGGCCAGCACGACACGCTCGGCATCCGCGGGCGCTGCGTCCAGGTGCTCGTGCAACTCAGCAAGCCAGAAGTCGAGTTCCGGCTTGTCGGGATCGGTGAACGTCAGCAGATCGACCTGGACACCGAGATGCGCGAGGCGGCCGGCCAGCCAGCTCTGCCAGTGCTGGGCAGTGTCGCCGGCATAGGCGTGCGCGAGCAGGACGTAGGGCAGACCGGCCAACGCTGATCAGGCGGTCTTGTCGCGACGCTCGCGACGGTTGGGCTGCCTCGGCACGATCGTCGGGTTCACGTTCTCCCGGACGGTCTGCTCGGTGATGACCACCTTCGCCACGTCGGTACGGCTGGGGATGTCGTACATCACCGGCAGCAGTACCTCCTCCATGATGGCGCGCAGACCACGGGCACCGGTGCCACGCAGGATCGCCTGGTCGGCGATGGCCTCGAGTGCGTCGTCGTTGAACTCGAGCTCGACGTTGTCGAGCTCGAACAGCTTCTTGTACTGACGCACGAGCGCGTTCTTGGGCTCGGTGAGGATGCGCACGAGCGCTTCCTTGTCGAGGTTGTGCACGCTCGTGATGACCGGCAGCCGGCCGATGAACTCGGGGATCATGCCGTACTTGAGAAGGTCCTCCGGCATGACGTCGCCAAAGACGTCGGCGGTCTCGATCTCGGCCTTGCCGCGCAGCGACGCACCGAAGCCGATGCCTTTCTTGCCGACGCGCGACTCGATGACCTTGTCGAGACCGGCGAAAGCACCACCGACGATGAACAGCACGTTGGTGGTGTCGATCTGGATGAACTCCTGGTGCGGGTGCTTGCGGCCACCTTGTGGGGGAACGCTCGCGGTCGTGCCCTCGAGGATCTTGAGCAGCGCCTGCTGCACACCTTCACCGGAGACGTCGCGGGTGATCGACGGGTTCTCGCTCTTGCGCGCGATCTTGTCGATCTCGTCGATGTAGATGATGCCGGTCTCGGCCTTCTTGACGTCGTAGTCGGCGG
>DASUJK010000373.1:0-5690 GCA_036279295.1 Pseudonocardiaceae bacterium
TGAGGATCACGCTGAGTCGGCTCTTGGAGTGCGCCAGCATGTAGCCGAGTGGCACGCCGAGGATCGTGATCACGGCCGTGGAGATGCACGCGGTGATCACCGAGACCCACAGCGCGTCCCCGACACCCGGCGCGGACATGCTGGCCGGATCGGTGCCCGGGATACGGGCGACGAACGCGATCAGCGGCACCACCAGGTAGAGCACCAACAGTGCCCCGAGCCACGGCAGCGGCGTGCGCATCGGCCCGACACCCGGCCGCCGCGCTACCGCCATGCCCAACCCAATCCAGCCCAACCCAATCCAGCCCAACCCGACCCGCCCGAACCCAACCCAGCCCGATCCAGCCATGCCGAACTCAGCCGAGTCCAATCCGACCCAGCCCGATCCAGCCATGTCCCCGGCGCCTGCTGCGCCACCCGGCCGCCCACCGGACCCGCCGCGTGCTGCGGCACCGGGCCACCCTTCGGACTCGACACAGCCGTCACCACCCATCGCGCAGCATGCCCCGCACCGTCATCGGCGCGGGGCCCTGCCTGGCCATTGCCACGTGTCCTGCCACTACTGCCAGCCGACTGCTAGTGCCCCGCGCCGAGCACGGTGTCCAAGTCGCTCGGCACCCCGGACTTGTCACCGGTCACGGTGATCGGCCGCAACTGGAGACCGTGCTTCTTCAGGATCACGATGCCGGCCGGGCTGAACAGGTACTGGATGAACGCGTCGGCGTTGGCGCTGTTCGGGGCGTTGTTCAGCACGGTGGCGGTGTAGGTGGCCTTCAGGCTCAGGCTGCCCAGGGTGACGGTCGGGATGCCCACCTCGGTGGCCTCGCTGGAGTAGAAGAAACCGGCGTCCAACTGGCCCGCCTGCAGACGGCCGACCAACTGTTCCTCCGGGAACACCTGTACGGCGCCGGCCGGGATCTTCTCGGTCCTGAGCGCGGACGCGGCCAGCTTGCCCTTCGGGTCCAGCTTCGGGTCGGTGCTGCCCATCTTGAAGCCCGGCTCGGTGATGACCTGCTGCCACGGCTTGCTCTTGATGTCGGCGGCGAACTTGCTGTTCGGGTTGTAGCCGATCACCAGCGGCGCGGTCGCGAACGTCGCGTACCAGGTCTCCCAGTTGCCGTTGGCCGCGCCGATCAGGCCGGTGTTGGCGTCGATCGATGCACTGATGAACACGTCGCCCTGCTTGACCTTGCCCTTGATGTCGGCCACCAACGCGGTCGAGCCGGCCGCGGTGCCCTGGAACGTGCCACCGGTGGCCGAGTTGAACGCGGGCCCGAGGTCGTGCTCCATCAGGTTGGCGAGCGAACCCGCGTACAGCACCTGGACCGGACCGCTGGCCGTGATCGCCGGGGCCGTCGAGGAGGACGGTCCCGCTGCGTCCGAGCCACTGGGCGGCGCCGAGCTCGCGGTCCTACCGCTGCTGCATCCTGCTAGGAGCAGCGCACCCGCCGCGAGACCGACAACCAGTTTCTTCACGAGCGCCCTCCTGGAATCTCCACCACTACATGAGTGGACTTGACAACGGCGACCGCCAGCACACCGGGCACAAGTCCAAGTTCCCGAACGGCTTCCGAGCTCATCAGCGACACGACCCGGTGTGGGCCGGACTGCAACTCCACCTGCGCCATCACCCGATCGGCGACCACGTCGGTCACCAATCCGACGAACTGGTTTCGGGCGGACCGGCCGACATCCGACGGGTCAGCGATCTCGACGGCCTGCGCTTTGGCAAACCGGGCCAGTTCGGAGCCTCGACAGCCTTCCGGCCGGCCGTGTCCACACCGGCCGACAACAGGCCGGCATCCACCCAGCGGCGCACTGTGTCGTCGCTCACGCCCAGCAAGCGGGCTGCTTCGGAGAAGCGAAATTGCGGCACGAGCAGGACCATAGCTCCGCTACTGCGGAGAAGTCATCGCCGAACGCACCGAAGTAAGTGGATTGTAGTGAGGCGGATTCGTCCGTCCGCACAAACAGGACGATCATGAGTGACCCGATCAAGTGCGACCCGATCAGGCCGAGCCGCACCCCACGGCTGACTACCGTCCGTGATCGCCGGCTACCGTGTCGCGCCGCGCATGGCCGCCAGTTTCTCGGACTCGCCGCGCAGCGTCTGCACCATCGTCTGCACGAAGCGCTCGATCGCGACGAGTTCACCCTCGGTGTAGCCGGTCAGCGCACTGTCCAATGCGGACCAAAGACCGTCGTATGCGTTGCCGTACTTGGCCAAACTGCCCCGCGACACCTCAACGAGGACCTTGCGGCGATCATGGGGGTCCCGTACCCGACGCACGAAACCGGCGCGTTCGAGTCGGTCGATCACGCCGGTCACCGCACCGGTGGACAGGCCGGACAGCTCAGCGATCTGGCCCGCCGTCAGCGGCCGTTCGGCCTGCACCGCGAGGTCAAGACACTTGTGATCAGTCGCGGAGAGGCCGACGTGCTCGGCGATCTGCTCGTGGAACAACACGGTGGCCTGGCTGAGTTGCCGGCCGAGCGTGGCGAACCTTTCGATCACGACGTCCCGCCGCTGCGCGGACTCCAGCTGTTCCGACTCGGGACCGGACATGACCACCTGCTCTCTTAGCCCTGACACCATCTTACCAACTAAGAGGCTTATCGGCTGATTCGCTTTGCCATGGAAGCATGGTAGACGGCGAGCGGCCCAGGTGGGAGTGCCACCCGTGCACAGCGCACAGACTTGAGCACCGTACGGAGTCATCTCCGCGAATACGGCACTCCGCTCATGATCGTGACGCACGCGCGGAGATCATCCGAGACAGGTACTTTCCCAGCATGGCGATCGACAACACGGGCCACAACGGCGATTACCCTCGTTCTCGTGACAGTGGTTGAGCTCGGCTTACCGACAGTTCACGGGTCGACACCGGCGAACAGCACGGTGCCGCGACCAGACTCGCCGCTGCTGACGGACCAGTTCGGCAGAGTCGCGCGGGACCTTCGTGTGTCGCTGACCGACCGGTGCAACCTGCGCTGCACCTACTGCATGCCGGCCGAGGGACTGGACTGGCAGCCCACGAGCGACGCACTCACCGACGCCGAGCTGATTCGGCTGCTGCGCATCGCTGTCACCGAGTTGGGTGTGACGAACGTCCGCTTCACTGGTGGCGAACCGCTGCTGCGGCGTGGCCTGGAGAAGGTGATCGCGGCCACTGCGGAGTTGTCGCCCCGGCCGCGAATCTCCATGACCACCAACGGAATCGGCTTGGCCAGGAGGGCGGCCGCACTCGCCGCGGCCGGGCTGGACAGGGTGAATGTGTCACTGGACACGTTGCGGCAGGACCGGTTCAAGGAGATCACCAGGCGAGACAGGTTGGCCGACGTGCTGGCCGGACTGGCGGCGGCGCGGGACACGAAGTTGGCGCCGGTCAAGGTCAATACGGTGCTGCTGCGTGGCATCAATGACGACGAGGCCTCGGATCTGCTGCGCTACTGCGTCGAGCAGGGCTACCAGCTGAGGTTCATCGAGCAGATGCCGCTGGACCCGCAACATGGCTGGAACAGGGCGACCCTGGTCACGGCGGACGAGATACTTGCCATGCTGCGCACCGACTTCGAGTTGCGCCCCAGCACGACGCCGCGTGGCTCCGCGCCCGCGGAGCGCTGGCTGGTGGACGGCGGCCCGGCGGAGGTGGGCGTGATCGGATCGGTGACCCGCCCGTTCTGTGCTGACTGCGACCGGACGAGACTGACCGCGGACGGCCAGTTGCGGAACTGCCTGTTCAGCCAGACGGAGACAGACCTGCGCGGCCTGCTGCGGGCCGGTGCGGAAGACGGCGAGCTGGCGGAGACGTGGCGAGCCGGCATGTGGACCAAGCTCGCCGGGCACCGGATCAACGATGCTGGCTTCGCCCAGCCGATCCGACCGATGAGCGCGATCGGAGGGTAGTAGTCGGTGACCGACACGCTGACCGGCACGACAGAGCAGGCAGGCACGGCCCCGAACACCGCCAGGCCAAGCGCCCCAGTCGACACGCACCCACGAGCAGGCGAAACACACGCCACAGGGGTCGACACGCACCCACGAACGGTCGACACGCCCGCCGGAACGGTCGACACGCCCTCCGGAGGGGTCGACACGCGGGCTGGAGGGGTCGAGATGCGTGGGCGGGTTGGTGGGGCGTTTGTGGGGGCTGGTGAGGCGTCCGAGACCGCCCGTATGTCGAGTGTGGCGACCGCGTCTGCCGGGAGCGTATTGATTCGCTATTTCGCCGGGGCCCGCGCCGCTGCCGGCGTCACCGAAGAACGCGTTGAACTTCGCGAAACGGACACCGTCGCACAGCTGATCGCCGATGCTTCAGCTCGCCGCGGATCGGCTCTCGTCCGAATTCTCCCTTCGTGCAGCTTCCTCCTCAACGGCACCGCGGTGCATGACCAGTCACTCATCGTGTCCGACGGGGCCGAGCTGGATGTGCTCCCGCCCTTCGCCGGCGGCTGACCGAAGATCGACCAGAAGCCGGCAAACACCATCAAAACGGACATCCGCGTTCGCCATCCGAATCGGTTGAGTTGCCGCCGTCCGAGTGAGGCACGCCTCAAAAACCGCTCACACTCAGTGATCGAACTGCGGTTGATTTCGGGACTATAACGGCCGCTTGACCTGACAAAACACTGCCTTTCAGGAAGGTTGCGTTCCGTCAATGTGACGACGATCACACTGCGATTAATTTCCGATCTCGGATTCATTTACGTACGGTCGCTTCTCGGCTGGACCCGACCAGTTGAGAACTGAACACGAACACCCAGGCAACCGTGCGCCAAACCCTGTCCGACGAGTGCCTGGGACCAAAACCCCCGAGTGGAAAAACTGCCGGACAGGGGCTAGGGAACGTTGGTGAGTGCGCTACAGCACCCACCACGTCGGCACGGCCGCCCATACGCGGACCGACCGTGGTGCACGTCGCCGCTGGTGACGCGGACCACTCGCTTCAGGCTGACCGGCGACGGTCGGCCCAGTAGGCGCGGTAGGCGAGAGGCACATGGCTTCCATCCGAGGCAAGCACCGCAAGCAGTCCCGCGTCGCCAGTGCCGTGGCGAAGGTCGCGATCACCGGCGCCGCACTCAGCGTGCCGCTGACGATCGCCGCAATTCCGGCAAACGCATCGAGCGTCAACTGGGACGCCATCGCCAAGTGCGAAAGCGGCGGCAACTGGGCCACCAACACCGGTAACGGGTTCTACGGTGGCCTCCAGTTCACCATGAGCACCTGGCACGCCAACGGCGGTTCAGGCTCCCCGCAGAACGCGTCTCGCAGCGAGCAGATCGCCGTCGCTGAGCGCGTCCTGGCGACCCAGGGCATCGGCGCATGGCCGGTGTGTGGCCGGCACGCAGGCTCGACGGAGTCGTTCTCCTCGTCGGAGGAGCACTCCACCGTGCACCACACCCGGACGCACCACGTCACCAAGCACCACGTCACCAAGCACCACGTCGCCACCCCGAAGGCGACCACGCACCGGGTGACGACCACGAGCGCTACCGCCAAGAGCGCTCCGAACGGCGACTACACCGTTGTCCCCGGCGACACCCTGTCCGACATCGCCACCGAGCAGCACGTGGCTGGCGGCTGGAATGTGTTGTGGGACAAGAACAAGAGCGTCGTGTCGAACCCGGACATGATCTTCCCGGGACAGACGCTCGTCACGAAGTAGGTACCGAACAAACGGCCGTGGGGG
>DASUJK010000374.1:0-3367 GCA_036279295.1 Pseudonocardiaceae bacterium
AACAGTCTGCTCCGACTCCACGGCTATACTGATATCAAACGAACCACTGAGTGGATCAGTCGTAACCCGCTACGAGCACTCTCCCTGCTCGTCACCCAACGTGACTAGCGACTACTGGTGATGATCTTGTCGCTGCCCTGCTCCGAAAGGTCACCCACCGCCGCCTGATTCAAAATTCTGCCGGACGTCCACCAGAGTGAGCACGACCGCGCGATACACTCCCATAATTGGAGGCCATTGCTGTTTCTCGCAGCATTGGGCAATCTGCCAGATGCGAGCGACAAGCTCCTCGATCTGGTCGGTGGGAAGTCCTGTAGTAGACTGGTAACGCATCGGCTCCGCCTGTAAGTCGTGTTCTTTGGAAGGAAAACGATCTTACTAGTGCGGGGCCGTTGCCCTATTTCGGGGTGATCATGTCGCCAGAATAATGCTCTGTCGCCGTACACGCCGATGAGCAAGATCCCAGGACGGCTCGATCAGCGGGGTCGTTCGCGAGTGCGCAGATCGTCTGACCGACCTTTTCGGTGTCGGTCGAGGCGGCCTTCCGCTCGACATAGTCACGCTCCACGTCGCCCGCGAGCTGGGCCAACTCGGCATCGGTGATCGTCACGGCACGATCGTAGATGGAACCACCGGTGCAACCGCCGATCTCATGGGCGGGCGTGGTGCACCTTTCAGTACGACTTGGGCAGCTTCAGGGTGTGTTGGGCGACGTAGTTGAGGATCATCTCGCGGCTGACCGGCGCGATCCGGCCCGCGCGTGCCGCGCCGAGCAGTGCGCCCAGGCCGTACTCGGAGGCGAGGCCGTTGCCGCCGTGGGACTGGATGGCCTGGTCGACGGCTGCCACGGCGACGTCCGCGGCGGCCAGCTTGGCCATGTTGGCCGACTCGCCAGCCTCCCGGTCCAGCCCTGCGTCGTAGAGCGCGGCCGCCTTCTGGGTCATCAGCCTGGCCATCTCCAACTGGATCGCGCACATCGCCAGCGGATGCGCCAGACCCTGGTGGCTGCCGATCGGCGCGCCCCACACCTCACGGGTGCGCACGTAGTCGGCCGCTTTGGTCAGCGCGTACCTCGCCATGCCCGTGGACATCGACGCCGCCATGATCCGCTCCGGGTTCAGCCCGGCGAACAACTGCGCGAGACCGGCGTCCGTCGAACCGACGAGTGCGTCCTCGGGCAGCCGTACGTTGTCGAAGAACAGCGTGAACTGCCGTTCCGGGGACACGATGTCCATCTCGATCGGCTGGAACGTGAAGCCGGGTGCGTTGGTGGGCACGATCATCAGGGACGGCAGCAGCCGCTGGCCTGCCGCGTCCACGTGCCGCGCGACGACCAGCACGGCCTCCGACTCGTCCACACCGGAGATGTAGTACTTGCCGCCGGAGAGCACCCAGCCGTCGCCGTCCCGCCGGATCGACGTGTTCAGCCTGTGTGAGTTGGAGCCGGCGTCGGGTTCGGTGATGGAGAACGCCATCTTCGTGGTGCCGTCGGCGAAACCGGGCAGCCACTTGCGTTTCTGCTCCTCGGTGCCGAACCGGCCGATCACGGTGGCGCAGATCGCGGGCGACACCACCATCATCAGCAACGGCGAACCAGCAGCAGCCAACTCCTCGCACACCGCGGCCAGGTCGCCGATCCCGCCACCGCCACCGCCGTACTCCTCGGCCACGGCGACCCCGAGGTAGCCGAGCTTGCCCGCCTCGGCCCACAGTTCGGACGTCTTCTCGCCTGCCCTCGCCTTGGCCACGAAGTAGTCCCGGCCGAACCTGGCCGCCATGTCCCGCACCGCGGCACGCAACGCCAGCCGCTCATCGGATTCTGAAAACGCTGTCGTCACTGATCCTCCTCGATCACGGCGAGCACAGCGCCCGCGTCCACCTGCTGTCCCTGCGCCACCCGCAGTTCGGCGACCGCACCGCCGACCGCGGCCACGACCCGGTGCCGCATCTTCATCGCCTCCAGCACCAACAACTCCGCACCCGCCGCGACCCGGTCACCGACCGACACCGCGAGCGTGGCGACGGTGCCCGGCATCGGCGCCACCGTCGCGCCTTCCACCACCCGATCGGCCGGGTCGGCGAACCTGGGCACCTCGACCAGCGCCACCGACCCGAGCGCCGAGTCGACCTCGACCCGGCCCGGGTAGATCACGACCGTGAACCGGTGGCGCAGCCCGTCGACCTCCAACTCCACCAGGTCCGGGGCCTGCGCCACCAGTGTCACGTCCGGCACCGACTCGCTGACCAGGCCGTGCCTGCCCAGCAGGTAGTCGACGTCCACAGGTTCATCGTCGACCAGGTACCGCGCCCGCTGCGGTTGGGACGGTAGGTTGCGCCAGCCGGCCGGTACCGCACGCTGGACCGTCGCCGCCGTCCGTCGGCCCGCCGCGACCGCGAGTGCGCCTGCCAGCGCGGAGATCGGCATGACATCGGTCGGCCGGGCCGCCAGGGTGTCCAGGCCGATCCGGTCCAGGAAGCCGGTGTCCGTATTGCCGGCCAGGAAGTCGTTGTGCCGCAACACATTGACCAACAGGCCCCGGTTCGTCGTCAACCCGTGCACCTGAGCACCCGCGAGTGCCGACGCCAACCGTCGAGCCGCCGCCGCACGTGTCGGGCCGAACGCGATCACCTTGGCCAGCATCGGGTCGTAGTACGTGCTCACCTCGACCCCGTCGGCGATGCCGCTGTCCAGCCGCAACCCGTGGTCTTTGGGCACATCGAACGACGCGTCCACGCCCGGCACCGCGAACCGCAGCACCGTGCCGCTCTGCGGGCGCCAGTCGGCGGCCGGGTCCTCGGCGTAGAGGCGCACCTCGATCGCGTGGCCCCGGGGCACCGGCGGTGACCCGGGCAACTCCGCGCCTTCCGCAATGGCCAACTGCCACGCCACCAGGTCCAGCCCGAACACACATTCGGTGACCGGGTGCTCGACCTGGAGCCGGGTGTTCACCTCAAGGAAGTGGAAGTCGCCACTCGGCGCCAGCATGAACTCGACCGTGCCGGCACCCACGTAGTCGATGGCGCGGGCAGCGGCGACAGCGGCCTCGGCGAGCCGGTTCCGCGTCGCGTCGTCCACGCCAGGACTCGGTGTCTCCTCGACGATCTTCTGGTGCCGGCGCTGGATCGAGCACTCCCGCTCCCCCAGCGCCCACACCGTGCCGTGCCGGTCGGCCAGGATCTGCACCTCGATGTGCCGGGCGCCCTCCAGCAGCGGCTCGCAGAACACCGTGCCGTCGCCGAACGCGGACTCGGCCTCCTGGCGGGCCAGGGAAACCGCGTCGGCCAGTTCGGCCAGGGTGCGCACTTCCCGCATGCCCCGCCCGCCACCGCCTGCGGACGCCTTGACCAGCAGCGGCAGGTCGGCCTC
>DASUJK010000375.1:0-35114 GCA_036279295.1 Pseudonocardiaceae bacterium
CGACCCAACGCCCCACACCGCCGCAACGTCGCCACCACCGGCTCCACCGCAGCATCCGACTTCACATCAACGTTCAACAACGCATCCGGCAACTCCTCCAACAACACATCCAACCGACACACCGCCTCCCGACCACCCACCCGCGCCCCACCCACCACCGACCACGGCAACGAACCAATCAACCCACGACCATCCGTCGTCCGATCCAACGCCGCATCATGATGCACCACCACCACACCATCCGACGTCACACGCACATCCGTCTCCAAATACCGAAACCCCTCCGCCCGCGCCCGCACCATCGCAGCCAACGAGTTCTCCATCCCAGCCAACTCACCAAGATGCCAACCCCGATGCGCGAACGCCCTCGGATACGGCCCAGCCAAATACGGATGCGGCAATTCACTACGCACCCGACAAGTGTGCCCACACCACATGACCCCCCGGCAACCAGCCGGTAGCCAACCAACCCCAAACCGGCGAGCCGACACCACCAACCCCACACCCACCCGGCATGATGCCCGGGTGCCCACCGACCCCCAACCCACCGACCAGCCGCAACCACCCACGCAGCTGGACGAACCGGACCGGATCGGCCGCCCCCGCGAAGCACGCCACTGCGCCTGGTGCGGACGCCGCCTACCCGACGACCCCAAAGTCGGCCGCCCCCGCCGCTACTGCGCCCAACCCTGCCGACAACGCGCCTACGAACGCCGCACCGCAGTCCAACGCGGCGGCCTCCCCGAAGACGCCGTCATCCTCTCCGCCACCGAACTCGCCGACCTCCAAGACCGACTCTTCCAACTCCGCTGCGCCGCAGAAGACGTCGTCACCGCCATCGACGACGGAGCCACCACCACCGAACTCCGCAAACTCGCCACCGAACTCAACCACACCGCCCACGACCTCGAACGACTCCGCTAATCCCCGACATCAGACAGCCCCACCACCTCACCCAACACCCGATACGTCCGATTCGCCGACGCCGCCGCCCGCTGCTCCCGCCCCGTCGCATCAATGTAATTCTGGCTCGTCGTCAAACTCGCATGCCCCAACAACGCCATGATCTCCGACGCCGAAGCACCATCCTCAGCCAACCGCGTCGCGAACGTGTGCCGCAACGCATGCAAACTCGCCCCACTCGGCACCCGATCATGCAACCCCGCACGCCGATAACACGACGACACCAAATACTCCAACGCACCCCGCCCGATCGCCGCACCCCGCCGATCCAGCAACAGGGGAGTGGTCCGCCCCAACCGCACCCCAGCGAACCGCGTCCGACACGACGCCAAATACCGCTCCACGATCGCCGCCATAGCGGGCTCCACCGGAATCGACCGATCCCGCGAACCCTTACCGTGCACATGCAACCGGTGATCACCCCGCCGACCCACCAACGAACCCACCGACAACCCCCGCATCTCCGCCGACCGCAACCCAGCCACCAAACCCAACGCGATCACCAACAAATCCCGCTCCGGCCACGGATCCCGCGAACCCTTGTGCTCCACCACGGCCGACAACAACCGCTCCGGAGTGTCCTCACCACGCAACGGCTTGGGGGACAGGGGAGCAGGCCGCGGCCGCGCCACCGCCGCCATCGGATTGCCCGGCAACACCCCCTCCGCCACACAGAACGTCAGAAACTGGTTCCACGTCGACCACGCCCGCGACACCGAACTGCGCGCATGCCCATCGGCGAACACACCGAACCCGGCCCGCAACACCGTCGTCGTCAGCTCCGCCACCGTCAGCTCATCGACCGGCCGACCCAACTCGACCGCCAACAACTCCAGGACACCAGCCAGATCCCGCTGGTAGGCGGCAGTGGTGTGCGGGGAGTCCTTCCGAGGCCGCCGAGCCGCGAAGAACGCCGACCGAGCCTCGGAGATCAACATCTGCATGGTTACTGGATAGCGCAAGGGTCTGACAGAGCGTAGTGTTCAACACACGTTGAATTTCATGGATAATGTTGATTATCCATGAAACGGCACCCGAGAGGGGCGAACCCTCGCCCGGGGGACTACCCCACCATGATCAACTCTGCGGCGGCCGGAAGTCTCTCGTGTGCATGCGACGGACGTCGCGCCCCCCGGTCGCCGGCTGGCGCGGATCAAAAGGCTGCGCCTGGGCCAAACCGCCGCAGATCCGGCCTGGCAACCGGCCGGCCAACACCCCGGCATACCGGACTTGATTCGTCACAGTGACGAATCAAGCTGGACCAAACGGGGCGTCCACCCGACACGACACAGGCCTTCCGGGTCGAACAGCCAGGCCACGCCAACCCGGCCGCCAGACGTCGGCATCGTCGCGAGCCGACCCGGCACCCACCTGGCGGCCACGGCTGAAGCGGACGTACAGAAGTGAGTCGGTGTGGCCGTGTCAGAGCCCGTTTGGCGCTCCGTCCCGGGATCGACCAGGCGATGTCAAGTGCCGATAATGCACATTATGTCAAGTAGCGCTTCCACGTTCGCGGTGATGACCGTGACCAACTCCGTGGGCAGCAGGTTTGATCGTCGCGAGTTGGTCGAACTGGTAGGCGGACCAACTCGTAGCCGCCTCAGGTCGGGTCGGTGTACTCCGGTCCGCACCGCAGCGCCGGGTCCACGCTGAGCACGCGGCACACGTGCAAGTGCTGGACGTTGATGGCGTCTCCCCTGCGCTGGCTGGCCAGGAACACTTGTGGGCCGACAATGATGCGCGCGCCGAGTTCTTCGATGAGTTCGCGGTGCGGGGTGGCTTCGTGGGACGGGTCGTCGGGTTCGACACCACCGCCAGGGGTGGTCCAGTACGGCGGCTGGTCGGGTTTGGTGCGTCTGATCAGCAGGAGCCGGTTGTCGATGTCGAACAACAGGGCGCGGATCGACCGGCGGCCGATGGGTGTGGGCACCGGGTCATGGTGGCACCGCGTTAATCCCGGGCGTCGCGGATGATCGCGTGGTTCCATGGCCGTTGTGACGCTCGTTCATCCGCCGAAGGCCAGGCCCGGTGATCGGATCGCGGTGTTGTCGCCGTCGTTCGCGGCGCCGGGTGCGTTTCCCGCTGTGCATGAGCAGGCGATGCGGCGGTTGGTTGAGGTGACCGGTTTGGTGCCGGTGGAGTTTCCGACGACGCGGCAGTTGGGTGCCTCCCCGGAGGCTCGGGCGGCTGATCTGAACGCGGCGTTCGCGGATCCGTCGGTGCGGGCGATTCTGGCGACGATCGGTGGGGATGATCAGATTCGGGTGATCCCCCATCTGGATGCGGAGTTGGTTCGGCGGGATCCGAAGCCGTTCCTGGGGACCAGTGACAACACGAATCTGCACAGTTGGTTGTGGGGCAACGGGGTGGCGAGTTTCTACGGGGGTTCGTCGCAGGTGCATCTGGGTCCGGGGCCGGGTGTCGATGTGGTGCATGCTGCGTCGTTGCGGGCTGCGTTGCTGACGGGTGGGTCGTTGGAGGTGACTGATCCTGGCGAGTCGGAGGACATCGGGGCGGCGTGGGACGACCCGGCGGCGTTGACGTCGTTCGGGGAGGGTGAGGCGACGGAGCCGTGGCGGTGGAGTGGCCCGGCGCGGGTGGTGACGGGTGGTTCGTGGGGTGGGTGTGTCGAGGTGCTGGAGTGGGTGTTGACGGCGGGTCGGTTCCCGGTGTCGCCGGAGGTGTTGGCTGGCGGGGTGTTGTTGTTGGAGACGTCGGAGGATCTGTTGCCCGCGGTGAATGTGGGGTGGATCGTGCGGGCGTTGGGTGAGCGTGGGATGTTGGCGGCGGTGGATGCGGTGTTGGTTGGTCGGCCGCCGGTTTCGGATTTCACGAGGCGGCCTGATCGGGCCGAGCGTGCTCGGTTGCGGGCTGAGCAGGCCGCCGTGGTGACCGGGGTGATCGAGGGTTACAACGCTGAGGCTGTGGTGTGTGTGGGTGTGCCGTTCGGGCACACGCGGCCGCAGTGGATCGTGCCGCACGGTGGTGAGATCACCGTGGACGGGGTGCGTCGGCGGGTGTTCGCGGACTATTCGTGACGGGATGTGCTGGTCACGGGGTGAAGGTGACGTCCTTGGTTTCGCTGACGCCCGCGGTGCGGCCGGGTGCGGCTTGGAAGCCCCAGTAGAGGTTGGTGTGGGCGATGACCTTGTCGGGTGTGGGTGCGCCCCAGTTGGAGAGGTCTTCTGTGGTGTGGGCGTCGCCGACGAGGGTGACGTCGTAGCCGCGGGTGAAGGCGCCGTGGATGGTGGAGCGGATGCAGGCGTCGCTGGAGGCGCCGGTGACGACGAGGTTGCCGATGCCGGCGCGGGCGAGGATGTCTTCGAGGTTGGTGGCTTCGAAGGAGTCGCCGTAGGTTTTGTGTACGAGGGGTTCGGTGTCCTGGCGGGTGAGTTCGGGGACGTACTGCCAGGCGTCGCTGTCTTGGACGAGGTTGTCGCTGTCGGAGTGTTGGACCCAGACGACGAGGATGTTTTCGTCGCGGGCTTTGTCGACGAGGGTGTTGATGTTGGCGATGACGGTGTCGCGTTGGTGTGCGCCTGCCATGACGCCGTTCTGGACGTCGATGACGAGTAGTGCGGTGTTGGGCCGGTTGTCGAGTGTGGTCATAGCGGACACGGTAGGCCGGTCCCCCGACAACCGCTCGGGGGTTTCACAGGCCGATGCTGGCCATGTTGAAGACGGGTCGGACCTCGACCTGGGTGTAGGCGGCTTCGGGGAGTCGGGCGGCGTGTTCGATGGCGCGTTGCACGTCGGGGCATTCGATGACGTAGAAGCCGGCGACGTATTCCTTGGTTTCGGCGTAGGGGCCGTCGGTGGCGAGGATGTCGCCATTGTGGATGGTGACCCAGGTGGCTTGGTCGCCGGGGACGAGTCCTTCGGAGTAGATGAGTTCGCCGGTGTCGATGAGGGTTTGGCCGAAGTCGCGGTGGTCGCGGGCGAACTGGTGGCGTTGGTCGTCGGTCATGTCGTCGAAGACCTGGCGGCTGCGGGGGTTGCTGTGGATCAGGATGATGTATTTCATCGTGGCCTCCGTGGGTTGGTTGAAGATTTTCTCATCAGGTATGTCGAAGCCGCCCGCGCGGCTTCGACATACCTGATGACGGCGCCCGCTGGGGGTGCGTAGGAGGAGGTCAGGGTGATGGCGGGTCGTGATGAGGAGCTGGTGCGTGGGGTGTTGGCCGAGTTGAGCGCGGCGATGAAGGCCGGGGACGCGGCCGCGGTGGTGGCGTTGTACACGGCGGACGCGGTGCGGTTCACGTTGGCGCCGCCGTTGGGCAGTGTGGGTGTGGCGGTTGGTGAGTTCGCGGCGTGGTTGGCCACGTTCGACGGTCCGGTGGATTACGAGATCCGCGACCTCGCGGTGGTTGTTGGTGGGGAGTTGGCGTTGTGTCACAGCGTGAACCGGTTGTCGGCCACTCCCCTGGGCATGTCGGAGGGTTTCGATTTGTGGTTCCGGTCGACTGTGGGGTTGCGGTTGGTGGACGGGTCGTGGCGGATTGCGCACGAGCACACGTCGACGCCGTTCTACATGGACGGTAGTTTCCGGGCTGCTGTCGATCTCAAGCCGTGACGACCAGACAGAGGGTGGGTGTGATGTTCGGGCAGACGAAGGCGTTCAGTGGGTTCTCGGTGGATGACATCGAGGCGGCGCGGCGGTTCTACGGGGACACGTTGGGGTTGCGGGTGTCGACCGAGCACGGCATGTTGTACCTGCACATCGCGGGTGATCGGGACACGTTGGTGTACCCGAAGGATGATCATGTGCCGGCGACGTTCACGATCCTGAACTTCCCGGTGGCGCAGATCGAGGGTGTGGTGGACGAGTTGGTGTCGCGTGGTGTGCGGTTCGAGCGGTATGAGGGTGTGGATGAGCGGGGTATCAATCGGCTGGGTGGGCCGTTGATCGCGTGGTTCAAGGATCCGGCGGGCAACATCTTGTCGGTGTTGCAGGAGGATTAGGCGCGTTTGGCTTCGCGGGTGTCCGGCATGTCCCGGACATCGCTGACGTGCCAGGGCTGGTCGGCGAACAGGCGGCCGTACCAGTGTGGTTGGACGTCGCGTAGCCGCAGGGTGCGCCAGCGGCTGGGGTCGGCGGGGTCGGGTACGCCGACCTCGGTGTCGGGGCCGTAGCTGTAGAGACGTTCCTGGCAGATGCCGCAGGGGGCGAGGATCCAGAACTCCCCCACGTGTGCCGCGGCGGTGACGCACACGGAGGTGATGACCTGGCGGCCGAGTTTGAAGGCTTCGCAGATGGCGCCGGTTTCGTGGCACAGGCTGGCGGCGACGTTGGGTGCGTCGGGGCCGGTGCTGGTCAATATGGCGCCGTTGTCCAGTCTGACGGCGGCGGCACCGGACCACGGCTCCCCGGCGAACCGGGTGGTGGCGAGGTCGATCGCGGCGTCTACCAGGGCTTGATCAACGGCCATGACTGTAGGTTACCGGTTGGCGACGGGTTGATGCTCGCGGCAACGGGTGACAAACCGTGGACAACGCTGGGTGATCTACCGGTTGCGTTGTGTGTCGGGTGACGGTGTCGAACAGTTGGGTGCCGACGGTGTCGGTGTCGTCCAGGCCGGTGACGGTGAGCGTGTCGGGCGGTAGGGCGAGTTGGCTGAGCATGACGCCCAGCAGGCAGGCGTCGAGCAGGCCGGTGGCCGCGGTGTCGCTGGGCACGCCCGCTGCGTGGTGCAGTTGGGCGGTGGCGTGCGCGTTGGCCGTGGTCATGGCGCCCAGGGCGGTGCGGACGCCGGGGCGGCGGACGGCTTCGAGGTACAGCTCGACCATGGCCAGGGCTTGGGTGGGGTCGTTGTGCACGGCGCGGCGGATCAGCGCCGGGTAGAGCATGCGCAGTTGGTGCGGGGTGGCGCCGGCGGGGGTGGTTTCGCGGAGTTGGTCGACGGCGGCGTGGTGCAGTTCGGCCATCCGGTTGGCGGCTGCTTCGAGGATGGCCTGTCGGGTGGCGTGGTAGTTCTTCGTGGTGCCTTCGGGGACGTGGGCTTCGCGGTCGACGGCGCGGTGGGTGAGGCCGCGGCCGCCGTCGCGGGCGAGGATGGTGATGGCCGCGTCGGCGAGCAGGGGGCGACGGGCTGTGGGAGCCGTCCTTCTGCTGGGTGATTCGTCCCCTGTGGGTGCCATGGCGACGGAGTGTAGTTGATCAGTTACAGGTGGAGTGTGCCGGCACGCCGGTGTGTGCTCACTAGGGTCGTGGGATGGACCTGAGCGATGTGTGTTTCGCCGGTGTGACCGAGCAGTTGGCGTTGTTGCGGGCCGGGCGGGTGTCGTCGGTGGAGTTGGTGGCGGCCTGTGTGGATCGGATCGCGCGGTTGGATGGCGAGTTGAACGCGTTCCGGTTGGTGTTCGCCGACGCGGCCCGGGATGAGGCGGTGCGGGCGGATGCGCGTCGGGCGGCCGGTGAGGACGCGCCGTTGTTGGGGGTGCCGGTGGCGGTGAAGGAGGACACGGATCTGGCGGGTCTGCCCACGACGGAGGGCACGGACGCGGTGACCCGGGTTGCGGCGGCGGATGCGGAGGTGGTGTCGCGGTTGCGTGCGGCGGGTGCGGTGATCGTGGGTCGGACGCGGGCGCCGGAGCTGTGTCTGTGGCCGTTCACGGAGACCGAGTTCGGTGGTGTGACACGGAATCCGTGGTCGCTTGAGCATTCGCCGGGTGGGTCCAGTGGTGGTTCGGCCGCGGCGGTGGCGGCGGGGTTGGTGGCCGCGGCGTTGGGTACCGACGGTGGTGGGTCGATCAGGTTGCCGGCGGCGGCGACGGGGTTGTTCGGGTTGAAGCCGCAGCGGGGCCGGGTGTCGCTGGCGCCGCACGGTGAGGTGTGGGGTGGGTTGTCGGTGGCGGGGCCGATCACCAGGACGGTGGCGGACGCGGCGTTGTTGCTGGATGTGTTGCACGGCCCGGTGGCCGGCGATGTGCATGTGGCTGCGGCGCCGTCGATGTCGTTCGTGGATGCCACCACGATGGTGGCCGGCCGGTTGCGGGTGGGGGTGTCGCTGCGGCCGTGGCCGGTGGGTGGCCGGGTGGATCCGGAGGTGCGTGAGGCGGTGTTGGCGATGGCGCGGGTGCTGGCCGGGTTGGGGCATCGGGTGGAGTTGCGGGAGCCGCCGTTGGTGGATCCGACGGCGATGTTGAGTTTCGGGCCGCGTTACGGGCGCAGTGCCGCTGATGCGGCGGCGGCGGTGGACGCGCCGGAGCGGTTGTCGGCCTCGACGCGGGCGGTGGCGGCGTTGGGGCGGCGCTACTCCCCTGGCGTGATCGCGGCGTCGCGCCGGTACGGGCGGCGGTTGAGCGCGAAGGTGAACGGGGTGTTCGACGACGTGGACGTGTTGTTGTCGCCGGTGATGCCGCGCACGGCGCTGCGGGTCGGGGAGTTGGCGTCGCGCCCGTGGTTGGTGACGTTGTTGGGTGCGCAGCGGGTGGCGGCGTTCACGTCACTGTGGAACCTGGTGGGCAATCCGGCCGCGTCGGTGCCGGCGGGTTGGTCGGCGGCGGGGTTGCCGTTGGCGGTGCAGGTGGTGGGCCGCCCTGATGACGAGGTCACGGTGTTGGGGGTGTCTGCGCAGTTGGAGCGGGCCCGGCCGTGGGCGGATCGGCGGCCACCCATGGCCGGCCGGTAAGACTGGCCGTGGGTGGCTGGGCGGTCAGCTCGTTTCGTGCGGGTCGGACAGTTCGGTGGAGCCGTCGTGCGGTTCCACACTGGAGGCCGGCCCGGGTGCCACCGGCGGCATGGGTGGGACCGGCGGCAGCGGGCTGGTCTGCTCGGCTGGGGTTTCGGCGGGTTCCAGTGGCCCGGCGATGCTGCTGAGCGGGTGGTGGCCCAGGGGGTTGAGGGGACTGGGCACCTCCTGGCGGGCCACGGCCTCGGCGGCGGCGACCGCTTCGGTGACCTTCGGGTCGGTGGAGGTGTCGAACCAGCTGGCCACGGCGGGGTCTTCCTCGTCCGGGTCGGTCGCGGGGGCCTCGTACTTGGGTGGCTCGTAGCGGAACACACCGTCCTCGCCGGGGGTGCCCAGCATCTTGGCGAACCCTTCGAGGGCTTTGCCGTAGTCGGTGGGCACCAGCCACACCTTGTTGGCGTCGCCCTGCGCCATCTGCGGCAGGGTCTGCAGGTACTGGTAGGCCAGCACCTCGGGGGTGGGGCGGCCGGCCTTGATGGCGCCGAACACCTTCTCGATGGCTTTGGCCTGGCCCTGGGCCTGGAGGTAGCGGGCGGCGCGTTCACCCTGGGCGCGCAGGATGCGGCCCTGCCGTTCACCTTCGGCGTTGAGGATCGCGGCCTGCTTGGCGCCCTCAGCGGAGAGGATCTGGGCCTGCTTCTGGCCTTCCGCGGTCTTGATGGAGGATTCCCGTTGGCCCTCGGCGGTGAGGATCATGGCGCGCTTCTCCCGGTCGGCGCGCATCTGCTTCTCCATGGAGTCCTGGATGGACGGTGGCGGGTCGATGGCCTTGAGTTCCACCCGGGCCACCCGGATGCCCCACCGGCCGGTCGCCTCGTCGAGCACCCCGCGGAGCTGTTGGTTGATCTGGTCGCGGGAGGTCAGGGTGCCTTCCAGGCTCATGCCGCCGACCAGGTTGCGCAGCGTGGTGGTGGTGAGCTGTTCGACACCGACGATGTAGTTGGAGATCTCGTAGACCGCGGCCTGCGGGTTGGTGACCTGGAAGTACACGACGGTGTCGATGGACACGGTCAGGTTGTCCTGGGTGATCACCGGTTGCGGCGGGAACGACACCACTTGTTCACGCAGGTCGATGCGGGCGCGGACCCGGTCGAAGAACGGGGCGAGGAAGTTCATGCCGGGTGCCGCGGTGGTGCGGTAGCGGCCCAGCCGTTCGATGACGGCGGCCTGCGCCTGGGGCACGACCATCACGGATTTGACCGCGACGACCAGCACCAGGACGACGAGCACGATGATGACGATGAGCGCGATCACACCAGCCTCCACTTACAGTCCACCCCACACCACGGCGGTGGCGCCGGAAATGCTCATGATGGTGACGGTCCGGCCCGGTTGCAGCACTTCGGTTTCGTCGTAGGCGCGGGCGGACCAGATTTCACCGTTGACCTTCACCTGCCCGGTGTGGGCGTCGACGGTGGTGGTGACCAACGCTTTGCTGCCGACGAGCGCGTCGACGTTGGTTTTGACGTGGTCGCCGACGTGCATGTGGCGGACCAGGGCGGGGCGGGCCAGGGTGATGCCGCCGGCCGCGGCTGCGGCGAACACGACGCCGCTGATGATCGGGCTGACGCCCAGGGCGGCGGTGAGCGCGGCCACGAGTGCGGCGCTACCGAGCATGACCAGCACGAACGCTCCGGAGAGCACTTCGGCGACCACCAGCACGATGCCGATGATCAGCCACAACACGGCGGCCATGTGTCCATCGTGGCAGAAAGTGACCGACTGTGGGGTCCTGGCATGCCAGGACCCCACAGCATCCTTACGCGGCGCGCAGTGCCTGGCCCAGTTTGACCCGGGCGCCGGTGCGCAGGACCGCGTTGCGGTAGATGCGCGCGGCCAGCCAGATCAGCAGCGGGATGAGCGCGGCGACCAACGCGATGGACACGACGGCCTCCCACGGGGCGACACCACCCATGGCCAGCCGCATGGGCATCACGGTCGGCGCGAACACCGGGATGACCGACAGCACCTCCATCAGGTGGCTGCTGGGGTCCCCGGGCAGGATGGACACGCCCAGCACGTAGCCGACGATGAGGAACATCAGTGCTGGTGCGGTGACCCCGCCGATGTCCTCCTGCCGCGACACGAGGGCGCCCAGGCCTGCGAACACGACGGCGTACATGAAGAACCCGAGCAGGTACCACACGATCAGCCAGATCACGGTGCCCACCGCGGCGCTGGCGGAGATGGTGAGCACGTGGGTGGACAGGCCGGCGATGATGCCGGCGACGGCGATGGCCAGGATCTGCACGAACCCGACCAGGCCGATGCCCAGTACCTTGCCGGTCATCAGCTGCCAGGGCCGGATGGTGGCCAGCAGCAGTTCCACCACGCGGCTGGACTTCTCCTCCACCACGCCCTGGGCGACGGACTGGCCGTTGAGCAGCAGCGACATGTAGATGAGCACGCCGGCGGCGATGCCGAGGATGAGCTGCTGGGTCTGGTAGGGGAAGGGTGGTTCCAGGGGCCGGACCGTGGCGGTGGCGTCGGCGGTGGCGGCGCGGACCTTGGCCGGGTCGCCGCCCAACTTGCTGATCTGCTGGTCGAACGCGAGCTGCCCGGCGAGGATGTTGACGGTGTTCTTCAGGGTGTCGTCGATGTTCTTCTTGACCACGACGGTGAGTTGACCGTTGGTGCCGGTGGTGAGCAGCGCGTCCAGGTCGCCGGAGCGCACGGCTGCCTCGCCGGCCGCGTCGTCGGCCACGGCTTTGACGTGCACGGTCTGGCCGATGGCGGTGGCCACGGCGGGCAGCTGCCCGGCGGCCGCGGCGTTGGCGGGGGTGTAGCCGACGGTGTCGCCGCTGCTGCCGCCGCTGATCAGTTTCAGCACGATGCACAGCGCGACCACGACGATCACCATGATGAGGGTGACGATGCGGAACGCCTTGGAGCCCAGCCGGACCTTCAGTTCACGGCCGGCGATCAGGCGGATGGCGGCGGTGTTGCTCAGGCCGGTGAGACCGGTGGGTGCGGTCATGCCGCCCTCCCCTGGGGTGCGTCGGTGTGGGTGTGCTCGGACACGACCTCGCGGAACAGTTCGGTCAGTGATGGGCGGCGCCGCGCGAACTCGTGCACCGGACCGGTGGCCAGGGCGGCCCGCAGCACGGCCTGGTCGTCGGCGTCGGGTTTGAGTTCCAGCACGGTGCGGCCGGCTTCGAGGCGCGCCACGGTGACCCCGGGCAGGGCGTCGGCCCAGTCGGCGGGTGCGTCGGGGGCGTGCACGACGAGTTGGTCGCTGCCACCGGCGCGCAGTTCGTCGATGGTGCCCACAGCCACCATGTGGCCGCCGCGCACGATGCCGACCCGGTCGCACAGCCGCTCGACGAGGTCGAGTTGGTGGCTGGAGAACACGGTCGGCACGCCGTGCGCGCATTTCTCGGTGAGGACCTCGCTCATCACGTCGACCGCGACGGGGTCCAGCCCGGAGAACGGTTCGTCCAGCACCAGGATCGCCGGGTCGTGCACCAGCGCGGCGGCCAGTTGGACGCGCTGCTGGTTGCCCAGGCTGAGTTTGAGTACTTCGTCGTCGCGGCGGGCGGCCACACCGAGCCGTTCGAGCCAGGTGTCCACCGAGCGGGTGGCTTCGCGGGCGCCGAGGCCGTGCAGGCGCGCGAGGTAGACCAGTTGTTCGGCGACCTTCATTCTCGGGTAGAGGCCGCGTTCCTCGGGCATGTAGCCGATGTGGCGGCGGGTGTCGAGGTTGACCGGCGCCCCGGCCCAACGGACCTCGCCCGCGTCGGCGGCCAGCACGCCCAGCGCGATGCGCATGGTGGTGGTCTTGCCGGCGCCGTTGCTGCCGACGAACCCGAACAGTTCACCGGGCCGCACTTCGAACGTCATGTCCTGCAGTGCGACCACATCCCCGTACCGCTTGGAGACGTGGTCGATCTCCAGTCCAGTGTGGTGCATGGTTCCTCCCCTGTGGTGGCCGCGCCGTTGGGTGCGACGCCGCCAGCATGGCATAAAGTGATATCACTATGCTAGTGTTTTGACGTTGCTCCGGAAAGCGACCGACGGGACGGTACCGACCATGGTGACGCAGCGGACATCCGACCACACCACGGACGTCACAGTTGACATGCCGGCACCCCGTGTCGCCGAACGCGCGGTCAACGGCCTCGCGGGCGCGGCCGCTGTGGCCGGCTTCCTGCTCGTCGTGCTGATCGGGCTGGCCCTGATGGGCATCGGCATCGCCGGCCTGGCCACCGGCCACGGCGGCCTGGGTGTACTGCTGGCCGTGGGCATCCTGGTGCTGATCGCCGGCATCGTCAGCCTCACCGGCCTGACCAGCGTCACCCCCGGCCAGGCCAGGGTCGTGCAACTGTTCGGCCGCTACGTGGGCACCGCCCGCACCCCCGGACTGCGCTGGTTCAACCCGTTCACCGCCCGCCGCAAGGTCTCCACCCGGATCCGCAACCACGAGACCACCGTGACCAAGGTCAACGACGCCGACGGCAACCCCATCGAGATCGCCGCCGTCGTCGTGTGGCGGGTCGAGGACACCGCGCGCGCACTGTACGAAGTGGACGACTTCGTGGCCTTCGTCAACACCCAGGCCGAAACCGCGGTCCGGCACATCGCCACCAGCTACCCCTACGACGCGGGCACCGACACCACCCAACTGTCCCTGCGGGACAACTCCGATCAGATCACCGAGCAGCTGTCGGTCGAGATCGCCGCCCGCGTCGAATCCGCCGGGGTGCACGTCATCGAGTCCCGGCTCACGCGGCTGGCCTACGCACCCGAGATCGCCCAGGCGATGCTGCGCCGCCAACAGGCCAACGCCATCGTCGCCGCCCGCCAGCGCATCGTGGAAGGTGCCGTGGGCATGGTGCAGGCGGCGCTGGAGCGGCTGGACGCCGACCACGTCGTCGACCTGGACGAGGAACGAAAAGCCACCATGGTGTCCAATCTGCTCGTCGTGCTGTGCGGGGACCGGGACGTGCAACCAGTGGTCAACACCGGATCGCTTTACCAGTGACCGCGGAGGTCCACTCGTGGCCGGCACACGCAAGGGCATCCTGCTGCGCCTGGACCCGGCGGTGCACGACGCACTGTCCCGCTGGGCCAGCGACGAACTGCGCAGCACCAACGCACAGATCGAATTCCTGCTGCGCGACGCGCTGACCAAGGCCGGCCGGATGCCCGGCGGCGCCCGCGGCATCCCCCGCCGTGGCCGCCCACCCCGCAACCCCGGCGAAGCAACCCCGGACGAGGGATCTGGCGAGGACCGCGAGAACCCCGGCGCATGATCGATCAGATCACGATTACTCTCATCGGTCGCGACACCACCGGCCGACCAGGCACTATCGCGGCATGCCCAGCACGGTCAGCTTCGCGGCCAAACCGACCCTCACCGGTGACCTGGTCACCCTGCGCCCGCTGACGCTGGCCGACGTGCCCGCCGTCATGGCCGGCCTCACTGACGCCGAATCCAACCGGCTCACCGGCACCCACCGGCGATTCACCACCGAACAGGTGGAAACCGCGCTACGCGGCTGGTCGGGCCGCGAGGACCGGATCGACATGGCCATCATCGAACGCGCCACCGGTGAACACGCCGGCGAGGTCGTCCTGAACGAACTGGACGCCGACAACCTGTCCTGCGGTTTCCGCATCGCCCTGAGCAGCCGCTACACCGACCGGGGCCTGGGCAGTGAAGCCACCCGGCTCATCCTGGGCCACGCGTTCGACACCGTCGGCGTGCACCGCGTGGAACTGGAGGTGTTCGCGTTCAACCCGCGCGCCCGCCGCGTCTACGAGAAGGTCGGCTTCGTCTACGAAGGCACCAAACGCCAAGCCCTGCGCTGGCAACGGGACTGGATCGACACCCACGTCATGGCGATGCTGGCCGACGACTGGGCCGCGCACCGCACCTCGACGGTCCACAGTGGCCACATCGACGGCCACATCGACGGGTCCGCTACTCGCCCTCGGTGACGAAGTCGATCAACCGTTCCACCGCGCCCACCAACGGGGTCTCCAGATCACGGAACGTGCGCACCCCGGCCAGGACCCGCCGCCACCCCTGGGCCGGCTCACCCCAGCCCAGCGCCGCGCACACCCCCTCTTTCCACGACGTGCCCTTCGGGATCACCGGCCACGCCGCGATGCCCAGCGACGCCGGTTTCACCGCCTGCCAGATATCCACGTACGGGTGACCGGTGACCAGTACGTCCGGGTCGGTCACCGCCGCCACGATCCGGCTCTCCTTGCTGCCGGAGACCAGATGGTCCACCAACACCCCCAGCCGCCGCCGCGCCGACGGCCCGAACTCGGCGACCCGGCCGGCCAACTCGTCCACCCCGTCCAGCGGTTGCACCACCACACCTTCGACGCGGAGGTCGTGGCCCCACACGCGTTCCACCATGGTGGCGTCGTGCAGGCCCTCCACCCAGATCCGGCTGTCGCGCGCGGTGCGCGCCCGCAACCCCGCCACCGCACGTGACCCCGACGCCGACCGGGCCGGCGTGCCCGGTGCGGCCGTGACCGGTGGCCGGGTCAGCGTGACCGCCTTGCCCTCGACCAGGAAACCGGCCGGCCGCAGCGGGAACACCCGGTGCTTGCCGTGCCGGTCCTCCAACACCACACCGTCGCGGTCCATCCGCACCACCGCGCCGCAGAACCCCGACTCCGGGTCCTCCACGACAAGACCCTCCGTCGCGGGCAGCTCAGGCACCACGCGGCGCTTGCGGCCGGTCAGCACATCCGGCCCGTAGTCCTGGGAACGCACGGTCAGCGACCGTAGTCCCGCATCACCCGACAGTGGCGCAGGCACGCCGCCGGGCTAGGTTGGTGGTCATGACAGCTGATCTTGACCTGGTGCGTCGGTTGGTCGCCGGTGAACAGGGACTGGCGATCGTGTCCACCACCCGCGCCGACGGTTCCGTGCACTCCTCGCTGGTCAACGCCGGCGTGTTGGAGCACGACCCGGTCGGCGGCGGCCCGGTCGTGGCGATCGTGGTGCGCGGCGGCGCGCTCAAACTGGAGCACTTCGCGCGCACCGGCACCGCCACGGTGAGCTTCCGGGTCGGTTGGCAGTGGGTGTCGGTGGACGGCCCGGTCACCATGATCGGCCCCGACCACCCGCACGCCGACCTCGCGTCCGACGCGCTACCGGGACTGCTGCGCGACATCTTCACCGCGGCCGGCGGCACCCACGAGGACTGGGCCGAGTACGACCGGGTGATGGCCGCCGAACGCCGCGTCGCGGTGCTCGTCCGACCGGCCAGGATCATCGGCAACGCCGGCTAGAAGGCGGGCCAGGGGATCGCCCGCCACTCGCCACCGGGCTCCGGATACACGCGTGTCTTCAACAGGCGTTTCGTGCGGTTGCGCAACGCGGCGACCTCACGGCGGGTGATGTGCTCGCCCAGCACGTCGGGCAGTTCCTCACCGCCCAGCGCGGCCTGCAGCCGCTCCAGCCCGGCCACCGCCTCAGCCGGCAGTTCCTCGCCGAGGAACCCCCACAGCACTGTGCGCAGTTTGTTCTCCGTGTGCAGACAGATCCCGTGATCCACGCCGTACACGTGGCCATCGGTGCCGTGCAGGACGTGCCCGCCCTTGCGGTCGGCGTTGTTCACCACCACGTCCAACGCCGCCATCAGCTTGATCTCCGGGTGATCGGCGTGCGTGAGCACCGCTGGCTCACCGAACCGGTCGTGCGCGTGCAGCACCACCCGCCAGTCCGTGGGCACCTCGCTGGGTTCGACCACGTCGACCAGGGCGTCGCCCTCCTTGGTGTCGATCCACAGCTGCACCATGCCCGGCCCGAACGGGCCCGGCCGCAGCACCGTCGGCGGGATCACCGGTAACCCGGCGGCCTGCGACACCAGGTAGGCGGCCACCTCGCGGCCGGCCAGCGTGCCGTCCGGGAAATCCCACAGCGGGCGTTCCCCGTTGATCGGCTTGTACACACACTCCGCTTCCACCCCGGCGGCCCTGATCGAGCAGAACAGGGTCGCGTTGGAGGCGTCCACCAGGCGGCCCTGCACGTCGATCCGGCCCCTGATCAGAAAATCCAACGTGTCGGGGTCGGCAGGTGACAGCACAGGTCAGTCCTGCTCGGTGTTGCGGCGATAACCGTTCAACCGGGGGCACACGTGCCCGGCCGGGTCCAGTGGCTGGCTGCACAACGGGCACGGCTTGCGACCGGCCTCCACGACCCGCTCGGCGCGATGCGCGAACGCCCGCGCCTCCCCCGGGCTCAGGAACACCCGCAGCGCGTCGGGGCCCTCGTCGGTGTCGCCAAGCACCACCGACTCGTCCACCTCGTCCTCGGTGACGGCCAGCAGTTCGATCACCACGGCCTGGCTCTCGGCGTCCCAGCCAAGACCCATCGTGCCCACCCGGAACTCCTCCTCCAGCGGCACCGTCAACGGCTCGGTGTCCACCAGGTCCTCCGGGGCCGCGTCGGGCACCTCGGCGCCGAACTGGCGGGCCACCTCGTCCAGCAGCGAACCGACCCGCTCGGCCAGCACCGCGACCTGCTGTTTCTCCAGCAGTACGCTGACCTGCCGGACATCCTCGGAGGCCTGGAGATAGAAACTGCGGTCGCCAGGTTCCCCGACGGTCCCGGCGACGAACCGGTCGGGCTGACGAAAGACGTGAATCACACGAGCCATGGCACCCTCGACCCTAAGGCACGCGCGGCCGGCCGGCAGGCACCCACCCCTCATTCGGCCGGTGGCGAAACTCACCCCACGTGACCGGCCCTCGGGCCGGGCGCGGCGCGGGGATGCGACCATCGGTCGGTGCGCACACACCGACGCGCCGGTTAGGGTGCCGATCATGGTGAAGATCGCGCCCTACGGCACCTGGACCTCCCCGATCGGGGCCGCTGACGTCGCAGCTTCGGGCGGTGGACCACAGTGGGTCGGCCTGGTCGACGGCCAGGCGTGGTGGGCGGTGGCGCGACCGGCCGAGGGCGGGCGCCTCGCGCTGTGCCGGGCCCTGCCCGATGGCAGCGTGGCCGAGGTGCTGCCCGCGCCGTGGAACGTACGCAACCGGGTGCACGAGTACGGCGGGCGCCCGTGGACCGTGGTCGCCGGCACCCTGGTGTTCACCCACTGGGATGACCAGCGCTGCTACGCCGTGGACCCCGACGGCACCGCGGCGCCGGTGCCGATCACGCCGGTGCCCGACCGGCCGCAGGGCGCCCGCTACGCCGAACCCACCGCGGGCCCCGACGGCACCGAGGTGTGGTGCGTGCGCGAGACCAGCACCGGCGAGGCACCCACCGACATCCGCCGCGACCTGGTCGCCATCCCGCTGGACGGCTCGGCCGCCGACAACCCCGACGCCGTGCGGGTGCTCGCGGCCAGCCACCACTTCCTGGCCAGCCCCACCCCCAGCCCCGACGGGCGACGCGTGGCGTGGCTGGGCTGGAACCACCCGGCGATGCCGTGGGACGGCACCGAACTGTGTGTCGCCGACATCGCGGCCGATGGCACCATCGGCGCGCACCGCGTCGTCGCCGGTGGCCCGGCCGAGGCGGTGTGCCAGGTCGAGTGGGACGACAGCGACACCCTGCTGGCGCTGACCGACCCGCAGGGCTGGTGGAACCTGCACCGCATCGACCTGACCGCCGCTTCGCCGACAGCGGTGAACCTGGCACCGGTCGAGGCCGAGCTGGGTGGCCCGATGTGGCAGCTGGGCAACCACTGGTTCACCCCGCTGGGTGACGGTCGGTACGCGGTGCTGCGGCATGGCCACCTCGCCGTCCTGGACGCCGCCACCGGCACCATCGAGGACGTCCCCGTGGACCTGCCGGTGTGGCACTCCGACCTGGCCTTCGCCGACGGTGTGCTGGTCGACGTCGCGGGCTCGGCGACCACCGCCTCGGCCGTGGTGTCGCTGGAGGTGGCCACCGGCACGCTGACCGCACTGACCGAGCAGCCCGCCGACCTGCCCGACGCGGCCTACCTGCCCACCCCGGTGGCCCGCACGTTCACCGACCCGGACGGCCGGTCCGTGCCCGCCTACGTGTACCTGCCGCGCAACCCCGACCACGCCGCGCCCGAGGGTGAGGAGCCGCCGCTGCTGGTGTTCGTGCACGGCGGGCCGACCGGCTCGTTCTCGCCGTCGTTCGCCGCGAGCATCGCCTACTTCACCAGCCGCGGGTTCGCCGTCGTCGGCGTCAACTACGGCGGCTCGTCCGGGCACGGCCGGGAGTTCCGGGAACGGCTGCGTGAACAGTGGGGTGTGGTGGATGTCGTGGACTGTGCCGCGGTGGCCGAGGCGCTCGCGGCCGAACACACCGTGGACGGCGACCGGATGGCCATCCGCGGTGGCAGCGCGGGCGGCTGGACCAGTGCCGCGTCGCTGACCTCGGTGCGCACCTACCGGTGTGGCACCGTGATGTTCCCGATCCTGGACGCCACCGGCTGGACCGGTGCGGGCGGCCAGACCCACGACTTCGAGTCCCGCTACCTGGTCAGCCTGATCGGCGCCTGGCCAGAACACGCCGAGCGGTACGCGCAGCGCTCCCCGGCCAGCCACGCCGACCAGTTGGCCGGTCCGGTGCTGATGCTGCAGGGCCTGGAGGACAAGGTGTGCCCGCCGGTACAGGCCGACGAGTTCATGGCCGGGCTGGCCGGCTCCGGTATCCCGCACGCCTACATCACGTTCGAAGGCGAGCAGCACGGGTTCCGCCGCGCCGAGTCGATCATCGCCGCGCTGCAGGCGGAGCTGTCCTTCTACGGCCAGGTCTTCGGTTTCACCACACCCGGGGTGCCCACGCTGGAACTGGAGAAGTGACGCGGCGCCCACTGCGGGCCGGTGACCACGTGGCGGTGGTGGCACCGGCCGGGCCGATCCCGGCCGACCTGCTCGAGCAGGGCGTCGCCGTGTTGCGGGACTGGGGGCTGGCGGTCACGGTCGCCACGCATGTGACCGACCGGCACCCCACGTTCGGCTACCTGGCCGGCACCGACGCCGACCGGGCCGCCGACCTACAACAGGCGTGGTGCGATCCACAGGTCGCGGCCGTGGTGTGTGCGCGAGGCGGCTACGGCTGCCTGCGGTTGCTGCCGCACCTGGACTGGGCGGCACTGGCCGGTGCGGCACCCAAGCCGCTGATCGGGTCCAGTGACGTGACCGTGCTGCACCACGCGTTCGGCGCGGCACTGGGCGTGCCGACGGTGTTCGGGCCGATGCCGGCCAGCGGCTGGTTCACCGGCGACACCCGGGCCGCGCTGCGCCAGTGCCTGTTCGACCCGGACCGGCCCACGACCATCACCGGGCCGGATGCCGGGCCACTGGCCGCCGGCACCGGCGGTGTCGCCCACGGGGTCACCGCCGGTGGCACCGCGAGCCTGCTCGCCGCGTTGGCCGGCGCCACCGGCCCGGTCGGTCACCCGCCGCCGGACGGGTCGATCCTGCTGCTGGAGGACATCACCGAAAGCCCCTACCGGCTGGATCGGATCATCACCCAGCTGATGCTGGCCGGGTGGCTGGACCGTGTCGCCGGGATCGCGCTGGGCTCGTGGACCGGCTGTGGGCCGCTACCGGACGTGCGGGCCGTGCTGGCCGACCGGCTGGCCGGACTGGGCGTGCCCGTCGCGTGGGGCCTGACCTTCGGGCACTGCGCGGGTCAGGCCACCATCCGGCTGGGTGCGCCGGCCGTGCTGGACGCGGACACCGGCCGGCTCACCGTCAACTGAAGCCCCCGGGCTCACTGGGCGTGGTGTGACGCCCAGTCGCGCAACTCGGCCTCCTCGCGCAACTCCCTGGCACCGGGCGACAGCGCCAGGATGAACACCGTCATGACGCTGACCACGGCCACACCCATGATCACCAACGGGATGAGCACCGACGCGCTGATACCACTGGCGATCGGCTTGGACGAGTCCAGTTCGACGCTCATCGAAGCGATACCGGTGTAGTGCATGCCGGTCACCGCCAGGCCCATCACCAGCGCGGCCGCGACGATCGCGCGCGTGCCGCGCACCGTGACCGTGGCCCACAGGGCCGCCGTCGCCGCCACCACGGCGATGATCACCGACAGTGCCACGATCCCCAGGTTGAAGTGCTCGGTGCCCTGCACATCCATCGCGGCGATACCGACATAGTGCATTCCCGCGACGCCGACGCCGGTGAACAAACCGCCTACCAACAGCGGCCGAATACGGCTGCCGCCGTTATTCACCACGAACAGTCCGATGCCGGCGACGACGACCGCGACAAGCATGCTCAGCAGCGTGATGGGCAGGTTGTAACCGATCGACGTGCCGGTCATTGTCATGCCCAGCATGGCGGTGAAATGCATGACCCAGATGCCGGTGCCGCCGATGGAGATCGCGCCGAGGACCAACCAGCCCCGACGGGCCAGACCAGTGACGATGCGTGCGCGTTCCGTGCACAGCAGCCCCAGTCCCGAGCCGACGGCCGAAACCAGGTAAGCGATGATCGGCGTCCACGTACCGAGGTTGAATTCTGCCAAGGGGTCAACTCCAACGTGAGAGAAACAATTGCACAGGCGTGATGGCAGAGCGTGTCGGGAAAAGCACGCGGCGGGGCGTACATCGGTGTGGCAAGGGGCAGCTGAAGGCGCGTGGCGTCGCGCCAGTAGAGCCCGGGAGGTGCCGCGCGCGGAAAGTTGAGCACGCAAAAACACTGTCTGGCAAGTGTGAACACGCACAGCGAGCGACTGGCCTCGGCTTGTGGTCCGAAAAGGTCTGAAACGGGCGTCGAACCAGGTCGTCGCGAACGGTGTACCAGTAGTTGCGCCAATATGACTCAAGTATCTTGCGGTGGCGTTATCACGTCTGGCAGGGTCGGGGATGTGCCCGTTCCGCGATCACCCACCCGCCGCGTCGGACTGCTGCGCGAGCACGACTTCCGACACCTGTGGGTGGCCGACGTGGTCAGCCAGTTCGGCACCCGGGTCAGCTTCCTGGCGCTGCCCCTGCTTGCGGTGTCCTACCTGCACGCCTCGACCGTCGAGGTGTCGCTGCTGCGCACCGCGCAGACGATCGCCTACCTGCTGATCGGCCTGCAGGTGGGCGCCTGGTGCGACCGGATGCGGCGCGGACCGGTCGTGGTGGCCGCCGACCTGGGCCGCGCCGCCCTGCTGTGCTGGGTGCCCGTCGGCGCCGCGCTGGGCGTGCTCACCGTGTGGCAGCTCTACATCGTCGTCGGCCTGGCCGGCGCCCTTGGCGTGTTCTTCGACGTCGCCCGACACGCCTACCTGCCCGACCTGATCAGCCGCGACAACCTTGTGGAGGGCAACACCAAGCTTGCCGTCAACCAGTCCAGCGCCGCCATCGCCGCCCCCGCGATCGGTGGGCTGCTCGTGCAGGGGCTCGGTGCGCCCATCGCGATCGCCGTCGACGCGGCCAGCTACCTGTGGTCGGGACTGTGGCTGCGCGGCATCCGCACGGTCGAACGCCCCCGACCCCGACCGGCCGGGCGCCACCTGCTGCGTGAGATCGGCGAAGGCCTGCGCGTGGTGTGGCACGAACCGGTGCTGCGCGCGTTCGGCGCCCACAACGCCAGTCTGTCCCTGTGCCAGTCGGCCAACACCGCGATCGCCGTGGTGTTCCTGGTCCGCGAGGTGCACCTGAGCCCCGGGATCATCGGCCTGCTGGGCACCGTCGGGCTGCTCGGCGCGATCATCGCGTCGGCCACCACTCGGCGGCTCTCCGGCCTGATCGGCCCGGCCCGGATGATCTGGCTGGTCGGCGGCATCGTGTGCGGGGCCGGGATGTTCATCTACCCGCTGACCGCGCCGGGCTGGCGCATCTGGCTCGACGCCGCGTCCACGTTCCTGGCCAGCACCGGGATCATCGTGCTCAACATCGTGGAATCCAGCTTCCAGCAGGCCGTGTGCCCACCGGACCTGCTGGGCCGGGTCAACGCCACGATGAGCTTCCTGGTGTGGGGCGTGATCCCGGTCGGCAGCCTGGCCGGCGGCCTGGCCGGCGCCGCCATCGGACTGCGGCCCACCCTGTGGCTGGCCGGAGCCGGCGCGCTCGCCTCCGCCGGGTGGCTGGTGTTCTCCCCGCTGCGCGGCATGCGCGACCTGCCAACAACCCTGGCCGGGCGCGGCGACAGCCAGGCATCGACCGGTCACTAATCGTTCATCCGGCGGCTGTCGACGGCACGCATGTCGCCGCTAACGTGACCGAGCGCGAATTTCCTTCGCATTTGTCTGGCGTTCGGGAGGCTTCATGCTGGTCAACCGGTTCCGTCGTACCGCCATCCTCGGCACGGTGTTCGCCCTGTCCGCCCTCACCGGCACCGCACTGGCCGCCGGCCCCGCCACGGCCGCCGACCCCAACTCGCTACCGTTGTCCCAGGTCAGCGTCACCGGCGTGCACAACACCTACAACAACCCCAGCTACCCGTTCCTCGCCCAGGCCCTGGACTCGGGCACCGGCATGGTCGAACTGGACACCTGGACCGACGTGTTCACCCAGGAATGGAAAGTCAGCCACGACAGCCCGATCAGCAACAGCAACAACTGCGTCAACGCCACCACCCCGGCCAACCTGGAGACCGGTGGCGCCAACAAGGACCTCGGCTTCTGCCTGGACGACATCCGCGTGTGGCTGGACGCCCACCCCACCGCGGGCCCGATCGTGGTCAAGGTCGAGATGAAGAACGGCTTCGAAGCCGACCTGGGCATGGGGCCATCACAGTTCGACTCACTGGTGTCCGCGCACCTGGGCTCGGCGCTGTTCCGGCCGGCGAACCTGCTGGGTTCCTTCGCCACCCTGGACGCCGCCGCCAAGGCCAACGCGTGGCCCACCCGCGCCGCACTGGCCGGCAAGGCCATCGTCTACATCATCCCCGGCACCGTGGAACTGGCCAACCCGTTCGACACGCTGCACACCGACGTCGAATACGCCACCTACCTGAAGAACCTGGCCGCCGCCGACAGGGTCAGCCAGGCCACCACGTTCCCCGCCGTGCTCGGCGCGAAGTCCGGTGACCCGCGCACCCGGTACGGCGACACCACGATCCGGCCCTGGTTCGTGTTCTTCGACGGCGACGCCGCGACCTACGTGGGCGGCATCGACACGTCCTTCTACTCCGCCAACCACTACATGCTCACCATGACCGACGCGCAGAACGTGACGCCGACACTGAGCGACACCAACCCCACCGTCGCCGACGCGCAGGCCAGGGTCGCGCAGCTGGCCGCCGACCACGCCAGCATCGTGTCCTCGGACTGGTCGGCCCTGCCCACCGTGCTGGCCACCGTGCGACCACGCGGCTGAACGACACCGGGTGGGGCCGGATCCGGCCCCACCCGGCTCACGTGTACTTGCGCAGCTCCCGGTGGGCCAGCGACCGGCGGTGCACCTCGTCCGGGCCATCGAAGATCCGCATCGTGCGGGCCTGCACGAACAGGCTGGCCAGCGGGAAGTCCTGGCTCACCCCGGCACCGCCGTGCGCCTGGATCGCCTTGTCCACCACCCACTCCACAGTGGCCGGCACCCCCACCTTGATCGACTGGATCTCGGTGTGCGCACCCCGGTTGCCCACGGTGTCCATCAGCCACGCCGTCTTGAGCACCAACAGTCGGGCCTGCTCGATGCGGATGCGCGACTCCGCGATCCACTCCTGCACCACACCCTGCTCGGCCAGCGGCTTGCCGAACGCCACCCGGTTGGTGACCCGCCGGCACATCAGTTCCAACGCCCGCTCTGCCATGCCCAGCGCCCGCATGCAGTGATGGATCCGGCCCGGCCCAAGCCGGGCCTGCGAGATGGCGAACCCGTCACCCTCCGCGGCGATCAGGTTGGCCGCCGGCACCCGCACGTTGTCGAACACGATCTCGGCGTGCCCGCCGTGCGGGCCATCGGTGTAGCCGAACACGTGCACACCACGCTTCACGTGCACCCCGGGTGTGTCCCGTGGCGCCAGCACCATGCTCTGCTGGCGGTGCTTCTCCGCACCCGGATCGGTCTTGCCCATCACGATCAGGATCTGGCAGTTCGGGTTGAGCGCACCCGAGGACCACCACTTGCGGCCGTTGATCACATAGTCGCCGCCATCCCGCTGGATGCGGGTGGTGATGTTCGTGGCGTCCGAGGAGGCGACCTCCGGCTCGGTCATGCAGAACGCCGAGCGGATCGTGCCCTCCAGCAGCGGCTTGAGCCAACGGTCCTGCTGCTCCGGGGTGCCGAACATGGTCAGCACCTCCATGTTGCCGGTGTCCGGGGCGGCACAGTTGGTCGCCTCCGGGGCCAGCGTGGGACTGCGGCCGGTGATCTCGGCCAGCGGCGCGTACTGCAGGTTGGTCAGCCCGGCGCCGTGCTCACCGGGCAGGAACAGGTTCCACAGGCCCTGCTTCCGCGCCTGCGCCTTCAGGTTCTCGATCACCGGCACCCGCGCCCACGGGTCGGCCGCGCCAGCGACCTGCTCCGCATACACGGCCTCGGCCGGATACACGTGCTCGTCCATGAACGTGGACAGTTGGGCGCGCAACCGGTCGGTCGTCTCGTCGAACGCGAAATCCATTACAGGCTCTCCTCTCCGGCCAGCGCGGCCAGACCTTCCGCGACCAGGTGGGGCACCCGCTCGCCGATCTGGTCGAACCCGGCGCCAACGGTCTGGCCCTGGGTGAAGCGATAGTGGATGCCTTCCAGCACCACGGCGAGCTTGAAGCAGTTGAGCCCCACGTACCAGTCCAACGTGGACACGTCGATGCCGGTGCGTTCGGCGTAGCGGGCGATCAGCGACTCGGTGTCCGGGAAACCAGGCGCGTGGGTCACATCCCCGGTGATCACGTCGTCACCGCGCCGCCCACTCGTGTACACCACGAACAGGCCCACATCGGCCAGCGGATCACCCAGCGTTGCCATCTCCCAGTCCAACACCGCCGCGATGTCGGGTTTCGCCGGGTCGACCAGCGCGTTGTCCAAGCGGTAGTCGCCGTGCAGGAGGGTGTGGCGGCTGGAGGTCGGCACGGAGGCGGCCAACCTGTCGTGCAGCTCGTCGATCCCGGCCACCTCGCGGCTGCGGGAGGAGTCCAACTGCTTCTGCCACCGCACCACCTGCCGGGTCAGATAACCCTCCGGGCGGCCGAAATCGGCCAGCCCGACACTGGCCGGATCCACGGTGTGCAGCTCGGCCAGCACGTCGATCAGCCGATGCACCACAGCTGTGGTGGTCTGGGCGCCGAGTTCTTCGAGCTGCTCCCGGGACCGCAACACCAGCCCGGGCACGTGCTGCATCAGGTAGAACGGCGCACCCAGCGGCTCCGGATCGCTGCACAGGTGGATGGTGGCGGGCACCGGCACCGACGTGTCCGCCAACGCCGAGAGCACCCGGAACTCCCGGCCCATGTCGTGCGCGGTGCGCAGCACGTGGCCAAGCGGCGGCCGGCGCAGCACCCAGCGGTGGGTGCCGTCGGTCAGGTAGTAGGTGAGGTTGGAACGCCCTCCGGCCACCAGTTCGGCGGCCAACGGTCCGCTCACCAGACCCGGCGTGGCGAACGCCAGGTAGGCGTCCAGTCGATCCAGGTCCAGCCCAGGCAGGTCGGTCATCCGGTTCCGTTCCCAGGTGCCGGGGCCACCGCCGGCAGGTCGGGTACCAGCGGCAGGAGTGCCGTCCTGGTGGTCGTGGCGTCCACATGGTGCACGGCATGGATGCCCAGCGCCGCGGCCGCGGCCACGTTGGGCGGCACGTCATCGACGAACGCGGTCCGCCGCGCCGGCAGCCCCAGCCGGTCCAGCAGCAGTTGGAAGATCGCCGGATCGGGCTTGCGCAGACCGACCTCCCCGCTGATCACCACCGGATCACACAATCCGAGCACCTCGGCCGGATAGTGGTTGGACCAGCTGTTGGACAGCAACCCCACCCGCAGCCCGGCCGCCTTCAGTTCGCGGATCAGCGCCAGCATCGCCTCATCGGGCACCATCATGGCGAACATCCTGGTCAGCAACCCGGCCGCGACCACAGGGCTGCCCGACGAGGTGACCAGACGGGCGGCCAGCTCCCGCTCGAAATCAGGGCCGGCCAGTTCACCGGTCTCCAGCCGGTGCACCGGCGACCCGAGCGCCGCCTTACCGACCAGCCACTCACGCATCGTGGTCCGGAAGCTGCCCTCGACGATGCCCTCATCAGCCAGCCATTGGCCGGTGGACGAGCCGATCGGCGTGGTCAGCACACCACCGAAGTCGAACACCACGGCGTCGATCGCGCGCTCCTCCACGGCACGTGATGGTACCGACCGGTCGGTATGTGCACAACGCCGGCGTTCGGCGCCACTAGTCATGACGTTATAATGTCGTGGTGCAGTCTCGCTCCCACGCCACCACCGGCCTCGCGCTGTACGCCCAGATCGCCGAAGCGATCGCCCAGGACATCCGCACCGGCCGCCTGGCACCCGGCGACCAACTACCGGCCGAAGGCGCCCTGGAAGACCAGTTCGGCGTCAGCCGCATCACCGTGCGCGGCGCGATCCGCGAACTGGTGGCACGCGACCTGGTCGAGATCCGCCGCGGCCGAGGCACCTTCGTCACCACGCCGAAACTGACCCAGCAGCTCACCGCGCTCACCGGCTTCGTCGAGGACATGCAGGCCGCCGAACGCGACGCCACCGCCGAACTCCTCGGCCACGACACCGTCCCCGCCGACCGCGACGTCGCCGAACGGCTACGCCTCAACCTGGGCACCCAGGTCACCCGCATCCGCCGCGTACGCCTGGCCGACCGCCGGCCCATCTCGGTCGACGAGACCTACCTGCCCCTGGACATCGGCAGGCGGATCGTCACCCACGACCTGTCCCGGGAGCCCATCTTCACGCTCCTGGAACAGCACTACGACATCCCGATCGTGGACGCCGAGTACGCCATGGAGGCCATCGCCGCACCCGAACACGTGGCCGCCGCGCTGGGAGTCGCACCCAACTCCCCCATCTTCCTGATCGAACGCACCTCCCACTCCACGGGGAACACCCCCATCGACTACGAACGCCTGCACTACCGAGGCGACGCGATCCGCTTCGTCACCCGCCTCTCCCGGCGACCACCCACCGAGCCCACCCCGGGAGCAGCCCGGTGACCGCCCTCTCGCCGCTGGTCCTCACGCTGCTGGCCGCGATCGGGCTGATCGGCGGCATCGGTATCACCGCCGTCGGGCCAGGCGGGGTGCTGCCCACGATCGGACTGTTCGCGCTCACCTCGCTCAGCCCGGCAGCCGTCGCCGGCACCGCGATCGTCACCCACATCGCCACCGGCACGGCCGGCACGCTGGCCTATACCGGTTCCGGTCAACTACGCGACCCGGCCACCCGCCGCACCGCCCTGATCCTCTCGGCCACCGCACTGGTGGGCACACCCGTCGGGATCGCCGCCAACACCCATGTGTCCACCCACCTGTTCGGTGTCCTGCTGGGCGGTTTCGCCGTGGTGGTCGCGATCCTGGTGTGGGTGCGTACCGCGCGGCCCAGCACCCGAGCCGCCGCCACCGCCGACCCGGGCCGTGACACCGCCACCCACCACACGCCCGGCGACGCAGCCCATGACACCGCTGGCGACAATCCACACCCGTCGATCGCGCTGCTCATCCCGATCGGCCTGGCCATCAGCGTCGCGGCCGGCATCGTGGGCATCGGCGGCCCCATGTTGACCGTGCCACTGCTGGTGTCGCTGCGTGTGCCCGTGCTGGAAGCACTCGCCGCGGCCCAGGCATCCTCGATCGTCATCGCCACCGTCGGCACCATCGGTTACGCCCTGCACGGCTCCATCGACTGGCCCCTGGCCCTGCTCGTCGGCGTGCCCGAAGTGGCCGGTGTCGCGCTGGGCTGGAAGATCGCCAACGCCCTGCCCGCCCGCAAACTCGCCGTGGCCCTCGTCGTCACACTCCTTGTCCTCGCCCCCTATCTGGCGTTGCACCACTGATCGCAGCTACAGCGACCTGATCACCCGACACGGGTTGCCCGCCGCGAACACCCCGGCAGGCAGGTCCCGGGTCACCACACTGCCCGCACCCACCACCGTGTTCGCGCCGATGCTCACCCCCGCACACACGATCACCCCGCCGCCCAGCCACGCGTTGTCGCCGATGCTGATCGGCCGGGCCGTCTCCCAGCGCTGCCGCCGAGCCTCGTGGTCGGACATCGGGTGCAGCGCGGTGAGTAACTGGGCACGCGGACCGATGGACACGTCATCACCGATGGTGATCGGCGCACAGTCCATCAGTATCGCGTCGTAGTTGAGGAAACTGTTGCTGCCCAACTGGATCAGGTACCCGTAGTCGCACTGGAACCGCGGCATCACCCACGACCCGGCACCCACGCCACCGAGCAGTTCGCCCAGGATCGTTGCCCGCTCGGTCTCCTGGCCCGATCCGGTCGCGTTGAACCTGTCCAGCAGGGCCTGGCATCGGCAGCGGTCGGCGACCAGTTCTGGATCGCTGTCCTGGTACAGCTCACCGCGCAGCATCCGCTGCTTCTGCTCCCCCACCGTCCGGTCGCTGTCTGTGATCATGAAACCGACATTAGCCGCATCCCGACTACGGGAGGGGTCAGTTCACGCTCAGCGAATACCGGCCCGAGGTAGATCATGTGCCCATGGCTGAACTCACCCGACAGGATGACTACGCGGCTGACCTGTGCGCCCAACTGATCCGGTTCGACACCACCAACCGGGGCGGCGGGGACGCGGAAGGCGAACGGCAGGCCGCCGAGTTCGTCGCGCAACACCTGGCCGCCGCGGGCGCCGCACCGGTGCTGCTGGAACGCACCCCGGGGCGCAGCAACGTCGTCGGCCGCATCACCGGCACCGACCCCACCCTGCCCGCCGTGCTGGTGCAGGCCCACCTCGACGTGGTGCCCGCCGACCCGGCCGACTGGTCCGTACCGCCCTTCGCCGGTCTCATCCAGGACGGCTACGTGTGGGGCCGGGGCGCCACCGACATGAAGGACATGTGCGCCAACATCCTCACCGTGCTGCGCGGCTGGACCGACACCGGCCGCACACCCGTCCGCGACGTCGTGGTCGCGTTCGTCGCCGACGAGGAGGACACCGGCGTCGACGGGGCACACTGGCTGGTCGATGCCCACCCGGACCTGTTCGACGGGTGCGCGGTCGCGATCAGCGAGTCCGGCGGCTTCACCCACCACGTCGGCACCAGCCGCATCTACCCGGTGGGCACCGCCGAACGCGGCACCGCGCACCTGCGGCTGACCGCGAGAGGCCGCGCCGGGCACGCCTCGCGGCGCAACTCGAACAACCCGGTGACCACCATGGTCCAGGCGTTGAGCCGGGTCGCCGAGCACCGCTGGCCGGTGCACCTGACCGCACCGGTGCTGGCGTTCCTGCACCAGGTGTCGGCCGCGTTGGGCACCGAGCTGGACCTGGCCGACGTGGACGGCTCCATCGGCAAGCTGGGTGCGGCTGCCGCGCTGGTGGAGAACACGGTGCGCGCCAGTGCCACGCCGACGGTGTTGCGCGCCGGTTCGAAGGTGAACGTGATCCCCTCACAGGCGGTGGCCGAGATCGACGTGCGGACCCTGCCCGGGATCGACGAGGAGGTACTGGCCACGCTGGACGATCTGCTCGGGCCGGGCGTGACCCGCGAGTTCATCGGCCACCAGCTGCCCGTGCAGGCACCGATGGACAGCCCGTGGTTCGACGCCATGGCCGACGCGCTACGGGCGGGTGACCCGGAGGCCGTCGTGGTGCCCTACTGCATGGGCGGCGGCACCGACGCGAAGGCGTTTTCCACCCTGGGTATCGCCTGCTACGGGTTCGCGCCGCTGTGGGTACCGGCCGACTTCGACTACCGCGCGCTCGCACACGGCGTGGACGAACGCGTCCCGGTGGCCGGACTGGGCTTCGGGGTCCGCGTGCTGGACCACTTCCTGTCCCGGTGATCAGCTGAACAGCGCGCTGACCGACTCACCGTGGTGGATCCGGCGCACCGCCTCGGCCAGCACCGGCGCCACCGACAGCACCCGTACCTTGTCGGTCCGCTTGGCCATCGGGACCGGCACGGTGTTGGTGCACACGATCTCCAGCACATCCGGTTGGGCGCTCAGCCGGTGCAGCGCGTCACCTGCGAACAAGCCGTGCGTGCAGGCGATCCGCACCGAGTGCACGCCGCGTTCGCGCAACCGGTCCAACAGTTCGAACACGGTGGAACCCTTGGCGATCTCGTCGTCCAGGACGATCACGTCCTTGCCGTCGACCTCGCCGATCACCGAGTTGATCGCCACCTTGTCGTCGGACATTCGCTGTTTCGCGCCGAACGCCACCGGCACGCCCAGCAGCCGCGCGAACGCGGCGGCTTCCTTGGCGTTGCCCAGATCGGGTGACACGACGACCGCGTTGCCCAGGTCGTGCCGACGGAAGTGCACAGCCAGTTCCCGCAGCGCGTGCAGGTGATCCACCGGCACGCTGAAGAATCCGTGCACCTGCGGGGAGTGCAGCGTCATGGCCAGTACCCGGCTGGCACCGGCGGTGACCAGCAGGTCGGCCACCAGGCGGCCGCCGATGGAGATGCGTGGCGCGTCCTTCTTGTCCGAGCGGGCGTAGGCGTAGTGCGGCATCACCACGGTGGTCCGGGCCGCCGACGCGCCCCGGGCGGCGTCCAGCATCAGCAGCAGTTCCACCAGGTTCTCCTGCACGGGCGCGACCAGCGGCTGGATCAGGAACACGTCCCGTTCCCGACAGTTGGCCATCAGCTGCACCTCGATGCAGTCGTTGGCGAACCGGCCGGTCCGCACCGGCAGCAGCGGGACCCCCAGGTGTGCGCAGATCTCCTCGGCCAGTTCCGGGTGGGCACTGCCGCTGAACACGGCGATGTCGCGCACGTCGCGGTCAGGCCGGGCGGCGGACGAGCGCGACCACCGGGATCGGGCCGGGCGCGGTCTGCTGCATCCGTTCCAGGGCGGGCATCTCCGCGACCTTCCGGGTCCACAGGTCGGCCCGTTCGGGGCCCTCGGTGACGGTGGCGCGCACCGGGATCGTCTCGGTGCCGATCTCGATCGTGGCGTCCGGCTCGGCAAGCAGGTTGTGGTACCAGGCCGGCACGTTGGGCCGCCCGCCGTTGGCGGCGAACACCACCCACCGATCGGCGTCGGCCATGAACCCCAGCGGCCATGTCCTGGCCAGTCCGGTGCGCGCGCCCTTCGTGGTCAGCAGCAGCAGCGGTGTCCCGGCGAACTGGCCACCCACGACACCGGCGTTGGCCCGGAACTCCTCGATGATCGCATGGTTGAGCTCTTGACGTTTCGCATCGGGCATGGCCGAAGCCTAGCGGCCCACGCTGCGCGCCACCGTGACTGTGCTTACCGTTCGCCTGTGCGACTGAACACTGTGCTGGTCGGCGGGTACCGCGTGGCGTTCGCCGCGCTCGCGGCCGTGGCCATCGGCTGGCAGGCCCACCAGGTCACCGTGGCCGGCAACGGCCTTGGCAACTTCTTCAGCTTCTTCACCATCGAGAGCAACATCCTCGGGGTGATCGTGTTCGGCTGGGGCGGGCTCGCGCTGCTGGCCGGCCGCCGTGGCGTGCCGGATGTGGTGCGCGGTGCCGCCGTGGTGTATCTGGCGATCACCGGGGTGGTGTACGCCCTGTTGCTGGCCGGCATCGAGGGGCAGGACACCGCGTCGTGGGTGAACACCGTGGTGCACCAGGTGATGCCGATCGTGGCGGTGCTGGACTGGCTGCTCGCGCCGCCGAGGACCGCGCTGCCGCTACCACGGGTGTGGTGGTGGTTGGTGTTTCCGTTGCTGTACCTGGCGTACACGCTCATCCGGGGCCCGTTCGCGCACTGGTACCCGTATCCGTTCCTCGATCCCCGGCCGCACGGCTACGGGCATGTCGTCGTGGGCGCGGTGGGCATCGCGGTCGGGTTCGTGGTGGCGACTCTGCTGGTGCGGTGGGCCGGCGAGGCGCTGCGGCGCAGGTCAGTCGCGCAGGTGGCGTGACCAGCGTTCCTCGACGTGCCCGAACCGCCACACCGCCAGCGCCACCACCCAGGTCAGCACGAACAACCCGACGATGCCGAACCCGATGACATTCAGGTCCAGGGTGGACACCCAGGTCCAGAACCCGCCGGTCAGGTGCAACTGGGTGGCCAGCAGCCCCAGCAGCTCGACCGTGCCGATCAGCAGGGCCACCGCCACGGACAGTCCGGTGATGGTGATGTTGTAGTAGACCTTGCGGACCGGCTTGGAGAACGCCCAGCCGTAGGCGAAGTTCATGAACGACCCGTCGATCGTGTCGAACAGGCTCATCCCGGCGGCGAACAGCACCGGCAGGCACAGGATCGCGTACCAGGGCAGATTGGCGGCCGCTCCGGTGCCGGCCAGCACCAGCAGCGCCACCTCGGTCGCGGTGTCGAACCCCAGGCCGAACAGCAACCCGACCGGGTACATCTGGCGCGGCTTGGTGATCGAGCCCATCACCCGCCCGAAGATCCGGTTCAGCAGCCCACGGTTGTTCAGGTGCTCCTCAAGTTCGGCCTCGTCGAAGTGCCCACCGCGCAGCTTCCCGAAGACCTTCAGGATGCCGGCCAGCACGACCAGGTTGATGGCGGCGATGACATAGAGGAACACCCCGGACACCGTGGTGCCGACCAGCCCGGTGACCTGGTGCAACCGTGAGCCGTCGTTGGCGACCGGCCCGATCAGGGCCTTCACCCCGAGCGAGAGCAGCAGCGACAGCACGAACACCACGCTGGAGTGGCCGAGGGAGAACCAGAACCCGACCGACAGCGGGCGTTGGCGGGCGGCCATGAGCTTGCGGGTGGTGTTGTCGATGGCGGAGATGTGGTCGGCGTCGAACGCGTGCCGCATGCCCAGGGTGTAGGCGGTCACGCCGATGCCGATCCCGAACGTCTTGGTGCCCACGCTGTAGTGGCCGGGCACCACGAGGAAGATCAGCACCCCCCACCCGACCACGGTCAGGCCCACGACCACGGCGGTCATACCGGCCACGCCGGCCCACTCCCGGCCGGTCAGCCCGTCACGCACCCTGGCCCAGCGGCTGGTGGCGGGCGTGATCGACTGGGTGGGCATGCCGGACCCTCACCTTCGCCAGGGGGCAACTGCCACTGGATTGTCGTTGCCACACTCGCTTAGTTGCAAGTCTATGGCGACAATGTGACGTCGGGCGCAGTCAGGCGCCGGCTGCCCGCTGATAGCGCTCGCCCAGTTCCCGCACCCGCGCCACCAGCTCGGGCGGCTCGGTGACCTCGAAGTCCAGATCCAACAGTCCCAGATGCACGATCATGGTGTGCAGTGACTGGGACCCGGTGGTCAGCACACAGCGGTGCTCGTCGACCGCCTCGACCACACCGACCGCCGGGTTGATCAACTCGGTGACCACCCGCGCGGACGCGTGCACCACAACACTGGCCCGGTAGCGCCACGCCGCCGAGGCCACCCCACGGGACACGTAGTCCGCGACATCCCCACCGGGCAGTTCCCTGGCCTGGAAACGCGGGCCGGTCGGGGTGCGGGGCGTGATCCGGTCGGCGCGGAAGGTCCGCCAGTCCGCCCGGTCGGTGTCCCACGCCACCAGATACCAGCGGCGCCCCCAGTTGACCAGCCGGTGTGGCTCGACCTGGCGCGGGCTGCTCTGCCCGTGGTGGTCGAGGTATTCGAAGCGCAGCCGCTCGTGGTCGCGGCACGCGTTGGCGATGGCGGTCAGCACGTCCGGCGACACCGTCGGGCCGCCCTCCACCGTGATGCGCACCGTGTAGTCCTGTAGTGCGCCGATCCGGCGGCGCAACCGGTGCGGCAGCACCTGCTCCAGCTTGGCCAGCGCCCGCACCGACGTCTCCTCGATGCCGGTCACCGCGCCCGCCGTGGCGGTACGCAACCCGATCGCCACCGCGACGGCCTCGTCGTCATCAAGCAGCAACGGCGGCAGCGCGGCCCCGGCACCCAGCTGGTAGCCGCCGGTGACCCCGGTGGTGGCGTGCACCGGGTAGCCGAGGCTGCGCAGCTTGTCCACGTCCCGGCGCACCGTGCGGTCGGTGACCCCGAGGCGTTCGGCCAGTTCGGCCCCGGACCAGTCCTTACGGGTCTGCAACAGCGACAACAGGCGCAACAGCCGTGCCGAGGTCTCCAGCATGCCCGGCAGTGTCGCAGGCATCGCGGACAGGATCAGTCCGTGGTCAGTTCCGTGGGCGTGGCGAAGACGTCGACCATGGCGCCGTTGCGCAGCACCGTCACCGGCAGCGGCACCCCGATCGCGTCGTCGAACAGCTGCCGCTGGATGCCCTGCGCGTCGGACACCACATTGCGGGCAACGCTGAGCACCAGGTCCCCGGCGTGCAGCCCGGCCCGGTCGGCCGGACCACCGGGCACCACCTGCACCAGCCGCAGCCCGGCGGACTGCCCGGTCCGTGCGGCCACCGTCGCCGGCAGCGGCGCGGGCACCCCGACCACACCGAGGTAGGCGCGGCGGACCCGACCGTCGGACAGCAGCGTGGTGATGATCCGGTTCGTGGTGTTGTTGATCGGAATGGCCAGGCCAAGCCCGATCCCGGCC
>DASUJK010000376.1:0-16099 GCA_036279295.1 Pseudonocardiaceae bacterium
ACTGATACCTGGTATCAGGACAACCGACCGCCGCACCACGAGGGCTGAGCTACCCATCGATCAGGCGCGGGTGGAGAGCTCAGACCCGGTTGCCTCGCTGCTGCGTCCGGAGCAGGTCGCGGATCTCCGTCAACAGGTCGATGTCGGTCACCAGGGGCTCGGCCTCGACCTGCGGCTGCCTGCGCTTACGGGCCTCCATGATCCTCTGCATCGGCATGACGAACACGAAGTAGACCACCGCCGCGATGATCACGAAGTTGATGATCGCCGTGATCACCGTGTCGAAGTGCATGACCGTCTTCGTGTTGCCGGCGACCAGCGTGACGCTCAGGCCGTTCACACTGTGGCCGCCGATCGCCGCGATGATCGGGTTGATCAGGTTGGTCACCACAGCGGTCACCACAGCCGTGAACGCGGTGCCGATGACCACCGCGACAGCCAACTCGAAGATGTTGCCGCGGAACACGAATTCCCGGAAGCCTTTCAGCATGTCCACTCCTCTCTTCGGGCGTACCGAACGCTCCCTTCGGAGCATTCCTAGCGGAGGGTAACGGTCACCGGTTGCCGCAGTGATGCTGCCGCCAATCGTGTCGCCAACTGCTTCGGCAGGGCCACGAGCACCAGCCGCCCGGGCTGGCCCCGCGTCTCCCCGGTGTCACGAATGGTCACGACGGTCGCGTTCTCGGCCAGCACCTGATCCCGCTGCTGGTCCGGGTCGAGCGTCACGACATCCACCCGGATACCCGGCCGGAGCAGGTCCGCCACGTCGGGATCGGCCAACCGCACCGGCACTGTCGCCGCGTTCGGATCACCCGTGGTCAGGGCGGTGTCCGCCGGGCCGACCAGGTGCACGTCGGTCAGCGGCTCACCGGCTCGGACGGCACTGGCCAGCACCCGGCCGATGGCAGCGTCACGCCTGGTCAGCGCACCGCTGGGTACGGCCGCACCGGGCAGTTGTCTGATCGACAGGTCGGCCTGGGCCAGCGTGTTGCCCGGCGACAGGTCACGAGCTGCCACCACGACATCCATGTCGGCCGTCTCCCGCGCACCGGCCGGGCGCAGGGCGAGCGCACCCGCCAACACGACGAGGCCCACAGCGACCAGCCTGCGCAGCGCCATGGTGCGAGGCCAGCCTCTGGTGCGCAGGACGCCACGCAACCGGTCGGTGGCCAACGGGCCCAGCTGGGTACGGCGGGACACGGAGAAACGGGGTGATCGCACAATGCCTCCTACGACGACTGCTGCCGTGCCCGGCGGACATGCCGGGCACCGCGATCGACGTTAGGCAGACATCGGGCGGAATGTGATCAACGGGAGCGAACCTGTGGACAACGACCCCGCATGTGGACAACTCCGGGTTCAGGACGCCGCGGCGGCCTTACCGGACGACGACGAGCCCGAGGACGACGAGCCGGCAGACGATGAACCGGAGGACGACGTGGACGTGGCTGCCGGCTTGGCCGACGAACTGCTGTCACTCGACTTCGACTCGGTGGACTTGGCCTCGCCGGACTTCGACTCCGCCTTGGCGCCGGTCGGCGAGGGCTTCCCCTCGGCCCTGCTGTCGTTGCGGTAGAAGCCGCTGCCCTTGAACACCACGCCGACGGCCCCGAACAGTTTGCGCAGCTTGCCCGAGCACTCCGGGCACTCGCTCAGCGACGCGTCCGTGAAGGACTGCACGGCCTCGAACCGATGGCCACAGGCCGTACAGGCGTACTGGTAGGTCGGCACGTTCGACTCCCTTGCGGACTACCACGACCCGGTATTGGCACTCGGCAGTCAGGAGTGCCAATACGATAATGCGCCAGCCACCGTACCGGGTGCAAACAACCTGGCATACATCACGTCGACACGGCCTGACGCACGGTCAACCGAGCTGACGCAATCCCCCGATCGGGGTGAGTACCGCCGTCATCAGCACATCGTGCGGCTCAGCAGGCAGCGCCGGCACCACTTCGACGTCCCGCACCACGGCCACCAACGGTGTGTTCGGCCTGGTCAGCGGCAGGGACCGGTCGTAGTGGCCGCCGCCCTTGCCGATCCGGTGCCCGGCCTCGTCCACCGCCAACGCCGGCACCAGCACCGCCTCGGCCAGCCCGATCGCCGAGGCGCCCAGCCGAGCACCACTCGGTTCCCGCAGGCCGAACGGCCCGGGCACCAGTGAGGACGGGCCGTCGTAGTACGCCCAGTCCAGCGGCGCCGCACCGACGACGATCGGCAGCAGCACCCGCCTGCCCTGGCTGACCAGCATCGTCAGCAGATCGAGTGACCCCGGTTCGGTACCAACGGCCAGATAGCAGCACACCGGGTCACCAGGAATCGACCGCACGAGGGCAGCCAGTGCCACAGCCTCCTCGGCACGCTGCGCCGGCGGCACCAATCGCCTGGCCGCGAGCAGTCGGGCACGCCACTCACGTTTGGAGTAGCGATCTTCTCCCGGGTCGCCCACGGCATGAGGTTAGGCTCGCTGACCATGAGCCCGACGCGCGCCTTCCAGACCGCCATCGTGCCCGCCGCTGGGCTCGGCACCAGGTTCCTACCCGTGACCAAGTCGGTGCCCAAGGAACTCCTGCCAGTGGTCGACACACCCGGCATCGAGCGGATCGCCGCGGAGGCCGCCGAAGCAGGCGCGACCCGACTGGTGATCGTCACGTCACCGGACAAGTCCTCGGTGATCGACTACTTCCGCCCGCAGCCCGAGTTGGAGCACACGCTGGCGGAGCGCGGCAAGCCGGAACTGGCGGCCAAGGTGCGCCGGGCCAGCGAGTTGATCGAGGTCGTCGAGGCCATCCAGGACAAGGCGCTCGGGCTCGGACACGCGGTTGGCTGTGCCGAACCCGCGCTGACCGATGCCGACGACGCCGTCGCGGTGTTGCTGCCCGACGACTTGGTACTGCCCAACGGCGTGTTGACCAGGATGGCCGACGTCCGGGCCAAGCACGGTGGCAGTGTGCTGTGTGCGTTCGACATCCCGCGCGACGAGATCTCGGCCTACGGCGTGTTCGACGTCGCCAACACCGAGGATTCCGACGTCAAGCGGGTGCACGGCATGGTGGAGAAGCCTGCGCCCGAGGACGCGCCGTCGACGTTCGCGGCTGCCGGCCGATACCTGCTGGACCGGGCCGTGTTCGACGCGTTGCGGCGGATCACGCCGGGTGCTGGCGGTGAGTTGCAGTTGACCGACGCTGTCGCATTACTGATCGAAGAGGGACACCCCGTGCACGTCGTCGTCCATTCGGGAGGCCGACACGACCTCGGCAATCCCGGCGGATTCCTGCGTGCCGCTGTTGACTTTGCACTGGAGCATCCGGACTACGGCCCGGCACTGCGCGGGTGGCTGCGAGAGCGACTCGACAACTCCTGACGGTGTCCGGCCCGGCGCCGGGACACCGCCGAACTGCGAGGACCAGCCGATGAGATCAGTAGACGAACAGCTAGCCAGGGTGCTGGCCGGTGCGGTGCGGCCGGCTCCGGTCCGGGTGGCGATCTCCGAGGCCCAGGGCCTGTTGTGTGCCGAAGAGGTAGTGGCCGAACGCGCCCTGCCCGGCTTCGACCAGGCCGCTGTCGACGGGTACGCGGTGCGCAGCGTCGACGTGCAGTCCGCCGACTCCGAGGCCGTGACCCTCCCCGTCGTGGGGGAGATTCCGACCGGCTCCCGGCAACCGAGGCGACTGCAACCGGGTCAGGCCGTCCGGGTGGCCACCGGTGCGCCCCTGCCCACGCTGGCCGACGCCGTCGTGCCGACCGAGTACACCGACGGGCACGACGCCAGGGTGACCATCCAGCGGCCGGTGCCGTCGGCTGCTTTTGTCCGGCGGACCGGTGAGGACGTGCAGCCGGGCGATGTCGCCGTCCGACGCGGCTCGACCATCGGGTCGGCGCAGGTCGGCCTGTTGGCCGCCGTGGGCAGGGACAAGGTGCTGGTGCACCCGAGGCCGAGGGCGTCGGTCATCTCGGTCGGTGACGAGCTGGTGGACATCGGCCGCACGCCGGGCCCGGGTCAGGTGTACGACGTGAACTCCTACGCACTCGCGGCCGCGGGCCGGGACGCGGGCGCCGAGGTGACCAGGGTCGGCATCGTGCCCGGTGATGCCAAACGTTTGCGCGAGGTGGTCGAGGGCCGCCTGCTGCTGTCCGAGGTGGTCGTCGTGGCCGGTGGCGTCGGCGGTGCCGGCGGTCGGGAGATCCACGAGGCACTCGCCGAGCTGGGCAACATCGACGCCACCAGGGTCGGCATGCACCCGGGTTCCGCGCAGGGCTTCGGCCGGCTCGGCCCGGACCTGGTGCCGACATTCCTGTTGCCCAGCAACCCGATGAGCGCGCTGGTCGTGTTCGAGGTGTTGGTCCGGCCACTGATCAGGGTCGCCCTCGGCAAGCGGAGCCCGCACCGCAGGGTGGTCAGTGCCCGGTTGCTGTCGCCGGTCACGTCGAGCAAGGGCCGCAAAGGTTTCCTACGTGGCCAGTTGCTCAGGGACACGAGCACGGAAGAATACCTGGTGCAGCCCCTTGGCACGTCCGGAGCGCACCTGCTCGCCTCACTCGCCGAGGCGAACTGTCTGATCCTGGTTGACGAGGAAACCACCGATGTCGCGGTCGGCGACGACGTCCAGGTGACGTTCCTCGCGCAGCGTGGGTAGCTGACGTTCATGGCAGGTGCGGCCCTGGATATGTTCGGGGTATCCCGGAGTGAGGAGTCGAGGAGCCGTGTCCGCCGAACGTGGCCTACCCGCTGGAGCAGGTGATGCGGGCTGGGTGACGGGCGGATCCACCGGCCGGCATCCGGGCTGGCCAACGCGGCTCGGCCCGTTGGTCGTCCCCGCCGGGCTGGTCGAGTTACGCCCGCCGCGCTTGTTCGACGGATCGGCGTGGAGCCGGATCCGGCTGCGCGACCGCCCGCACCTGGAGAACTGGGAGCCCACCGGCCCCGGTCGCTGGGAGGAGCGCAACGGGTCACTGGCCTGGCCGGCGCAGTGGTGGGCGCTGCGTGCGCTGGCCCGAGGTGGCCAGTCACTGCCGCTGGTGATCACCGTGGACGGCGAGCTGGCCGGCCAGATCACCGTGGGGAACGTCGTGCGCGGCGCGCTGTGCTCGGCGTGGATCGGCTACTGGGTGGCCAGCCACCTGGTCCGGGGTGGCGTGGCAACCGCGGCGGTGGCGCTGCTGGTGGACCACTGTTTCGCCGAGGCCGGGCTGCACCGGCTGGAGGCGACCGTCCGGCCGGAGAACGCGCCCAGCCTGCGGGTACTGACCAAACTCGGCTTCCAGCAGGAAGGCCTGTTCCGCCGGTACCTGGACGTGGCGGGCGGCTGGCGGGACCACTACTGCTTCGCGTTGACCACCGAAGACGCGCCAACCGGACTGGTGAACCGCTTGGTCGGACAGGGACGCGCCCGAATTCCGTGACCGGTTCGCCCGTTCGGGCGATTATCACGTGTGGTAAGGCCGAACTCGTATCTCCCGGCGTGGCTCCGACACGTATGTGACTGTTGTGACTAGCGTGGCGACGGCACCAATCGTGCCAGGGTGTGTACAGGGGGAGGTGACGGGGGCGTGCCTAGTTCGTTGATGATCGTGGCGCTGGTCGTCGCGTGGCTGCTTGTCCTCGTCCCGATCGTCGCCCGTCGGCGCCAGGAGGTGGCCAGGACCGCGGACTCCACGCTCGCAGCGCGAGTCGTCCGCAGCGGGGGCGTGCGCAGCACGGCGGAGAGGGAGTCCACCATGTCCGATGCCGGCGAGGTCGACACAGGGCGCGAAACCGACGAATTCGACACCGAGTTCGACGAAGAGGACCTGGACGAGCTCGAAGACGACTTCGAGTCCGAGTTCGACAGGGACTACGAAGTCGACGCGGAGTACGACGAGTACGAGGACGGATACGACGACCGTCGACCGGGCCGGTCCAGGCCGTTCCGACCGGGGCGGGGCGGCTTCGACGCCGACGCCGCGGCTGCCATAGCGCGGGCCAGGTACACGTTCCGCCAGCGCATCGTCGTCCTCATGCTGCTGTCCGCGCTCGTCACCGGCCTGCTCGCGGTGACGATGTCGCCGCTGCTGTGGTGGCTGCACGCCGCCATCGACATCGGCCTCGTCGGCTACCTCGGCTACCTGCGTCGGCAGGTAAGGATCGAAGAGGAGATCCGGGAACGCCGGACCGCCAGGCTCGGCAGCCAGCAGCGTCGGGCGCCCGCGCCGGTGACGCACCAGGAACACGACGCACACGGCCCGTCGGTCGAGTACGAGGAGCCCGTCGCCGAGGAGCCACAGCAGTCGGTGCTGGCCCCGAGGCGGCCGATGACCAGGCACGTCCACCCGGGCACCGTCGTCGTGGACATGGACGACGACGACCCGGTGTTCGCCGAACTGGACGAGCCCGGTGCGCTGCCGTACCGGCGAGCCGTGGGTGAGTAGCTGATCGGGGGCTGGCGGAGGCAGCGCAGGCGACTGCTATGCTTCCGCTGCACCTTAAGGGGCTGTAGCGCAGTTGGTAGCGCGTCTCGTTCGCATCGAGAAGGTCAGGGGTTCGATTCCCCTCAGCTCCACCACCTGACGCATTGAGCGAACCGGGGACTGTCCCTGGTCACGGGCGCGTAGCGAGGCCGTCGAGGCCCCGGACGCGCCCGTTTCGCTGTCCGCGTCGTCGCCGCTGTGGCGCTGCGGGACACGGAACATGGGGATGACCTGGTTCGGCCCGACGATCTTGACTTGGGCCACGAGAGCGTCCACCAGCGCCTTGGTTTGGGTGGGCTGGTTGCGGCTGAGCATCTGATCGATGTGGGCGACGATGTCGGCCAGCTCGGCGGGCTCGGGCATGGTGGGTTCGCCGTCGAGTTCTTCGGTCAGCTCGTCGCGTCGTTGCCGTAGTTGCTTGATCTTGGTGGAGAGCTTGTCCAGCCGGGGTGCTGCGGTCTCTTCGCTCATGGTGCCGTTCTCGAACGCGGTGAAATACCGTTCGACGGCCCGTCATGGGACGCGACCCGGGGCACAGTGGCTCGCGAGCGGGTGATCGACGGGCTCCGTCCGGCAGCAGTGCCTCAGCGGAAAGCCTCATCTGACCAGTCGACACGGCGTCCTGTCGTGCGGTAGACACCACCCGACTGCCGGCGATGTGTTGGGGGCGTGGCGTGGTGCTGGGTTGGCGCTGGGGGGCTGTGGGCTTGGCGGGCTTGTCGGGCTTGGTGGTTGTGGCAGGGTGTTCTGGCATTGGTGATGCGGGTACGGACGTTCCTCGTGGGGGTCCCGTGCCTGCCACCCCGCCTGCGGTTGCCGGCCCCGCGATTCGGGGGACGGCGCCTGATCTGGCCGGGCGTCTCGATGCTGGTGCGACGGTGACCGTTGCTGTTGTGTTGCGGTCGTCGGAGCAGGCTTGGCGAAGTGCCAAGGCTGTTTTCAGTTTGGGGCTCGGGTGTCTGGATGTTCAGGGGTGCTCTGCGCCTACCGCGCAGGGAGTTGTGGCTGCTGACGGGCGGTTCGCGATCGCGGTGCCGCATGGGATGACCGACAAGGATGGTCTGGCTGTTTCCGTCGAGGCTGCGCGTGGGTCGGATTCGCGGGTGTCCACGACGGTGTTGTTGCCGCCGTCGGCCGTGCGTGGCGCTACCGTTTCGGTGCCGTTGGCGGCTGGGCCGGCGGCGTTGCGGGTGCGGGGGAATCGGGCCTCGTTGCGGCCGCCTGCGGTGGTCGGTGTCAACGCGGGTGGCACGGTGCGGTTGGACCAGGTCCGGGCGGGCACCGATGACCAGCCCGTCTCGGGTGCGACGGAGACCGATGTCAGCGGTGGTTTCGACATTCGGGTGCTGGAGGACGGCAAGGCGATCCTGGTGAGCCATCAGACCGGGTCGGTGCACGGCCTGCCCGCGATGTACTCGTCGAGTCTGGTGGTTCGCGGGCATGCGATACCGGTTAGTCGTGGCTCCGCCTGTGCTGTCGAGGACAGTCGCGGTGGGACGCTGGCTCAGCATCCTTGTGGCTTGACCAATGGGACGCTGGACCAGGACTGGCAGCCGCAGGATGACCCGGCGTGCTCCCGGGGGCCCTGTCCGGGGACGCCGCAGAGCGATCATCGCGACGTCACCGTCGTGTTGGCCAAGCCCGTCGACGCCACGTTGCTGGTCGTGCGCGGTTGTGGCTTCACCTGTCATGTCCGGGTGAGTGCGGACGGGAAGCACTTCGGTCCGCTCCGGAGTCCGCCGCAGGATGGTACGGACAGTGACTTCGTGACGGCACTGCCCGGTCTGCGGGTCGCTGCCGTGCGGGTCGAGACCGCGACCGGTGGGTTCTTCGACTCGCTGCGGCAGGTGTCGGTGTTCTCCTGACGGTGGCGTGATCGAACGTGTGTGCGAACTGTCCCCATGGTTGTCCACAGGTGTGGATGAACCGGCGCAGGTGGGTCGACGGCGGACGCCCAGGGCGTTGTAGGCGAGGAAGCGGAGCCAGGGCGTGCCGGTCAGGCCGGCGATGATGCCGTTGGCGTGGCGGAGCCCTTCGACGAAGTGGGCGAGCACGATGATGCCGCCGCCGCAGCGGGTGAAGAACCGCCGGTGCTGTGTCTGGTCGGCGTCGAGTCGGTAGCGACGGTTACTTTCGGTACTGTCGGTCGACTGTGTGTGTCGACCGGATCACTGGTCCTGACTGCGGCTTGGACAAGCGTGCGCCACACCGCTGGCCTGGTACGGCGTCTGGCTAGTTCAGCCCTTGCGGACTGCCCGCAGGTATTCCCGGTTCAGGTTCGCGATGCTGACCAACGGGATCCCCTTTGGACAGGAGGCCACGCACTCGCCGGTGTTGGTGCAGCCGCCGAAGCCCTCGGCGTCCATCGCCGCCACCATGTCCAGTACCCGCGACTCGCGCTCGGGCTGGCCCTGTGGCAACACGTTCAGGTGCGTGACCTTGGCTGCTGTGAACAGCGTCGCCGATCCGTTCGGACAGGCGGCAACACAAGCGCCGCAACCGATGCACGTCGCGTTCTCGAAGGCGACGTCGGCGTCCGGCTTGGGCACGGGCGTCGCATGGGCCTCGGGTGCCGCGCCGGTGGGGGCCGTGATGTAGCCACCCGCCTGGATGACCCGGTCGAACGCGGACCGGTCCACCACCAGGTCCTTGATCACCGGGAACGCGTCGGCACGCCACGGTTCCACGTCGATCACGTCACCGTCGCTGAAGGCACGCATGTGCAGCTGGCAGGTGGTGGTCCGCTCGGGGCCGTGTGCCCGCCCGTTGATCACCACGCCGCACATGCCGCAGATGCCCTCACGGCAGTCGTGGTCGAACGCGACCGGCTCGTCGCCCGCGAGGACGAGCGACTCGTTGAGCACGTCCAGCATCTCCAGGAACGACATCTCCGGGGTGATGTCGCTGACCTGGTAATCCACCAACCGCCCCGGCGCGTCGGGCCCGGTCTGTCGCCAGATGCGCACGGTCAGGTTCACGCGTAGCTCCGCTGGGTCGGGTGCACGTACTCGAACTGGAGCGCTTCCTTGTGCAGGATCGGGACATCACCGTTGTACTGCCACACCGAGGCATGGCTGAAGTTCTCGTCGTCGCGCTGCGCCTCGCCGGTCGGCGTCTGATGCTCCTCGCGGAAGTGGCCGCCGCACGACTCCTCACGCAGCAGCGCGTCGAGGACCATCAGCTCGCCGAACTCGAAGAAATCCGCCACTCGGGTCGCCTTCTCCAGTTCCTTGTTCATCTCCGCACCCGAGCCGGGCACCTTGACCGAACGCCAGAACTCCTCACGTAGCACGGGAATCCGCTCCAACGCGGTGCGCAGACCGGCCTCGTTGCGGGCCATGCCGCAGTGATCCCACAGCAGCATGCCCAGCTCCCGGTGGAACGAGTCGACCGTGCGGTCGCCGTTGATCGACAGCAGCCGCTGGACCCGGGCCTGCACCTCGTTCCTAGCGTCCGCGACCTCGGGGCACGCCGGGTCGACGGTCGCGAGCTTGGCGGTGGCGATGTAGTGGTTCAGCGTGGTCGGCAGCACGAAGTAGCCGTCGGCGAGGCCCTGCATCAGTGCCGACGCGCCGAGCCGGTTGGCGCCGTGATCACTGAAATTGGCCTCACCGATCACGAACAGCCCGGGGATCGTGCTCTGTAGGTCGTAGTCCACCCACAGGCCACCCATCGTGTAGTGCACGGCCGGGTAGATCCGCATCGGCACCTGGTAGGGGTCTTCCGCGGTGATCCGCGCGTACATGTCGAAGAGGTTGCCGTACCTGGCTTCGACAGCAGGCCGGCCGAGCCGTGCGATGGCGTCGGCGAAATCCAGGTAGACGCCCAGACCACCGGGGCCGACACCATGGCCGGCGTCGCACTGGTTCTTCGCGGCCCGCGATGCGATGTCCCTCGGCACCAGGTTGCCGAACGACGGGTAGACGCGTTCCAGGTAGTAGTCGCGTTCATCCTCGGGAATCTGGTCGGGTGGGCGATTGTCGCCGTCCCGCATCGGCACCCAGATTCGGCCGTCATTCCGCAGCGATTCGGACATCAGCGTGAGTTTCGACTGGTGCTCGCCGGACCGGGGAATGCAGGTCGGGTGGATCTGCGTGTAACACGGATTGGCCAGATACGCGCCACGTTTGTGGGCCCGCCAGATCGCCGAGGAATTGCTGCCCTTGGCGTTGGTCGACAGGTAGAATACGTTGCCGTAGCCGCCGGTGGCCAGCACAACCGCGTCCGCGAGGTGGGTTTCGATCTCGCCGGTGACCAGGTCCCTGGCGACGATGCCGCGGGCATGTCCGTCGATGACGATCAGGTCGAGCATCTCGGTGCGCGGGCGCATTTCGACGTTGCCCGCGTCGATCTGCCGGGACAGTGCCTGGTAGGCGCCGAGCAGCAGTTGTTGGCCCGTCTGGCCTCGGGCGTAGAACGTGCGCTGGACCTGCACACCGCCGAACGAGCGGGTGTCGAGCAGTCCGCCGTACTCCCGGGCGAACGGCACACCCTGCGCGACGCACTGGTCGATGATCTGCACCGACACCTCGGCCAGTCGGTGCACGTTGGACTCGCGGGAGCGGAAATCGCCGCCCTTCACCGTGTCGTAGAACAGCCGGTAGATCGAGTCGCCGTCGTTGCGGTAGTTCTTCGCCGCGTTGATGCCACCCTGCGCCGCCACCGAATGGGCACGACGGGGTGAATCCTGGAAGCAGAACTGGATGACGTGGTAACCCTGTTCGGCCAGGGTGGCGCCGGCCGATCCGCCTGCCAGGCCGGTGCCGACCACGATGATCCGATGCCTGCGCCGATTCGTGGGATTCACCAGTTTGGCGCTGAATTTGCGCTCGTCCCACCGGTGTTCGATCGGACCGCCGGGCGCCGCCGTGTCGACAATGGGTTCGCCGACCAGGTAATCGATCATCGTTACCTCACCAATCCGGACATGACGCCGACGGGAACGAGTACGAAACCGAGGGTGATGACGACGGCCAGTGCTGAGCCGATCACGCGAATGGCGTGGTCCCTACCCCGATTCACGCCCAATGTCTGCGTGGCGCTCCAGAAACCGTGATTGATATGAATGCCGAGCACGACGACAGCCACGATGTAGATCAGGTTGATCCACCAGACCTGGAAATCCTGGACGACGTTGTGATAGGGGCTGTTCGGGTCGAAGCCCGGGTTCACCACGCCCACGGTCAGGTCGAGCAGGTGCCACACGATGAACAGGGCCAGCAGGACCCCGCCGTAGCGCATCGTCCTGGTGGCGAAGGTCGCCCGCGGCCGCTGACCGTGCGTGTAGCGGACCGGCCGTGCCCTGCGATCACGCCGGGACAACTGAGCGGCCGCTGTGACGTGCGACACGAGCGCGACCAGCAGGACCACCCGCTGGATCCACAGGTACCAGGCGTTGTGCAGCACGGGCTCGCCGATGGTACGCAGCCAGGCCGCGTAGTGGTCGAAGTCGACAGCGCCGAAGAAGATCTTCAAGTTGCCGAGCATGTGCAGGAGCAGGAACGCCACCATGATCAGGCCAGTCACCGCCATGACGGCCTTCTTGCCGATCGTGGTGCCCCACAAGGAGAACACCGACCGGGAGCGCGCCATCGTGCTGGTCATATCGGGAGGGTAAGTCGCCGAACACAAGTGGTCAAAGTTAGGAAGGCTCTCACTACGATAGGAAATGACTATGATCGCATCGTGCAGTTCCATCAGTTGCAGTACTTCGTCGCGGTAGTTGACACACGTCACTTCACCCGGGCAGCAGCCCAGGTCGGCGTCGCTCAGCCGTCGCTGTCCCAGCAGATCCGGGCGCTCGAACGGGACCTGGGCGCCCGGCTGTTCCACCGGACCCGGGGCAACATCGCGCTCACCGATGCCGGCGAGGCTCTGCTACCCATCGCCAGGCGCATCCTGGCCGACGTCGAGACAGCCACACTGGAGGTCCGCGCGCTGGACGACCTGAGCGCCGGGCGGGTCCGGCTGGGTGCGACGCCGTCCCTGTGCACCGGGCTGCTGCCGGCCACCCTCGCCGCGTTCCGGCGCAAGTACCCGGGCATCAAGGTCGTCGTGCACGAAGGCGGCTCGCGTGACCTGCAGACCGCGCTGTCCGAAGGCGCGCTCGACCTCGCGTTGGTGATCGACTCCCGGCTCACCAACGACGCCGTGCTGGAGGCTGTTCCGCTGTTCGTCGAGGAACTGGTCGTGGTGTCCCCGCTCGACGCCCCGCCACCGGTCCGCCGGTCGCACATCCGGATCCGGGAGCTGCAAGGCCGGCCACTGGTCATGTTCCGACCCGGTTACGACCTGCGGGAGTCGACGATCGCCGCCTGCCGTAACGTCGGTTTCGAGCCCACTCTCGCGATCGAGGGCGGCGAGATGGACGCCGTTCTCGAATTCGTCAACGCGGGCCTGGGGCTGGCGGTCGTGCCGGCGACCGTGGTTCGGGACCGGTTCCACCGGACGCCGATCGCCGCACCCGGCCTGACCCGTACGGTTTCGCTGGCGCACCGACGCGGCATCGCGCACCCGAGGGCCGCGCAAGCCCTGCGGGCGGAGATCATCCAGACCTCAACGGCCGGTGAGCTGCCGCCCGGCGTACGCGCCGTGTGACCACTCGCCGGGTTGGCGTTGCGGCCTGCGGTCGACACTCCGCCCGATCAACCCCCTCCCGTCGCGCAGCGTCCTACAGTTGGGGTGCACACGGCGGCGTCGGCAAGGGGGGCGGATCGTGAGCGGACTCGCTCAGGTGGTCGGCTCGATGCTGTCCTGGTTGTACCGGGTCCCGGTCAGCGTGTGCCCTGGCAAGTGGCCATGGACCATCACCTTGGCCGGCGGGTTGCTGGCGTTGTTCCCGATCGCCGGTGCCGTCCTGATCGCGCTGCTGCGCAAGGGCACCGGCAACACGTTCAACGGTCCGGTGCTGGTCGTGTTCGGCGTGTTCGGCGGCGTGTTCGGGTTCGTGTTGCCGTGGCTGGGCAGCGCGTTCATCTCCAACGTCATGCACGAGGCCGCCGTCTCCGGCTCGGCCCCCGGGCTGGACGCGACCGCGGTCGCCGGCCTGCGGCAATCCACCTGCGTGCTCAGTCGCTTCGACTCCCAGGGCCATTACCTTGGCGGTGGCCACACCGTGTTCGAGGCCCTCATGCCCTCCTCCACCGGCACGTTCGGGTTCGTCGCGTACGCGGTGACCGTCGTCGGCGTGCCCGTGTTGTGCCTGTTCGCGGTGATGATGCAGCAGCGGATCGCGTTCCGCCGCGGGCCGGGTTGGCCGGGTCGGCTGATGTGGCTGCCGTTCGCCGCGTTCGCTGTGGCGACGATCCCGCTGCAGGCCAACCTGATGGCGCAGATCTGGCTGGGTTTCCTGGTGGTCAGCGTGGCAGGCCTGCTGGTCGTGGCGATGCTGGGCGGCCCCAGTTGGTCGGTCGTCAACCGGCAGCCCAAACCGATGCCGGCGCCGGCGATGGCAGCACCACAGTCCTACCCGCTGCCGTCCGAGCTGTACCGGCAGCCACCGATGCCGGAGCCCTACCGGCCACTGCACAACACCCCGCTGGCGCCTGCCCCGGCTCCGCAACTGGCCGACACACCCGGTCCGCTGCCGTTCGCCACCCGGGACAGCACGACAGTGTTGTGGAACTCGGCAGGCGGCCGGTTCCGCCGGGTCAGCCAACTGGGCCACGGCGGGTTCGGCACCGTCTGGCTGGCCAAGGACACCCAGCTGGACCGGACCGTGGCGCTGAAGTTCGCGCACGCCCCGGACGCCGACACGCAGGCCAGGATGATGCGCGAGGCCAGGGCGTTGGCAGCCGTGCACCACCCCAACTGCGTGCGGGTCTACGACATCATCGAGGACGTCGACGGCCTCGGCATCGTCATGGAGTACATCGACGGCCAGCCGCTGCACGAGGCCGTCGGGACGAACGGGCCGCTGGACGACGTGGCCGCTGCCCGGCTGTGGGCCACAATGGCCGGCGCGCTGGCCGCCGCGCACGTGCAGGGTGTGCTGCACCGGGACGTGAAGCCGGCGAACATCCTGGTCGACCAGGACGGCCTGCCGCACCTGATCGACTTCGGCATCGCCCGCACGAAGGGCGACGCCACGCTGACGGCGGCGGGGATGATGATGGGCACGCCGGACTTCCTGGCTCCGGAGACCGCGTCCACCGGCCTGGCCACGCCCGCGTCGGACGCGTGGCAGGTGGCGGCGACCGTGAGCTACGCGCTGACCGGCCAGCCACCGCGTGGGCACCGGTCCAACCCGATGTCCGCGCTGATGGCGGCCGCGCAACGGCTGCCCAACACGCACCTGCCCGACCGCAGCCGGCACATCGGCCTGCTCACCATGGCCCTGGACGCCGACCCGGCCCGCAGGCCGACACTGATCAGCGTGCACCGCGAGCTGACCGCGTGGCTGACCGGCATCGGCCACACCGAGGACGGTCCGGTGACGAAGGTCACCACCGCCCGCCTAGCGCCAGGACGGTAGCCACAGCTCGGCCTGCCAGCGGGCCGCCGAGATCGGGTCGCCGTTCAGGATCGGCCACAGCCACACGAAGTTCGCCACCACCAGACCGACGTACAGCGCGACCACGAGCACACCGGTCTGCCGTCGCTCGTAGCCCGCTCGTGCCCGGCCGAGGATCTCGCCGAGCGGCAACACCAGCATCAACACCAGGAACGGCGCCAGCGGTGTCATGTAGAAGAAGTACATCTGCCGGTTGATGTTCAGGAACCACGGCAGGATGCCGGCCAGATAGGTCGCCAGCACCGCGATGTAGCGCCAGTCGAACCGGCCGACGGCCCGCCACAGCGCCCAGCCCATCGCCGGGAACGCCAGCCACCACATGGCCGGGGTGCCGATCAGCATCGTCGCCGACACACAGTCCGGCGAACCGCAGGCCGCGGTGCCCGACTCGTAGTAGTAGAGCATCGGCCGCAGGCCCATGGGCCACGTCCACGGCTTCGACTCCCACGGGTGCGGGTTGTTCTTCGGGGTCAGCAGGTGCTCATGGAAGTAGAGGACGTTCTGGCTGTAGTGGAACAGCAGCCGCAGCGCCTGCGGGATCCAGTTCAGCTCCCACGGCACCGGGGTCCCCGGCGTGTACGGGTAGTTGCCGCCGACGGCGTGCCGGTCCACACCGGTCTCACTGGACAGCCACGCCCACCAGCCTGCGAGATAGACCAGCAGTGGGATCGCGAGCAGTGCCCACACGGCCGGCAGCACGTCCCGGACCAGGGCACCGACCCACGGCTTGGCCACGCCGGCGGCCTTGCGGGCGGACACGTCCCAGAACACGGTGAGCAGGCCGAACGCTGCGATCCAGTAGAGGCCGTCCCATTTGGTCACCAGTGTCAGCCCGAGACAGACCCCGCAGGCGAACCGCCACCAGCGGAAACCCAGCCGTGGCCCGTACGGCGATTCGGTGGCGAACCCTTCCCGGACGGCCGCGGCCAGCCGGAACCGCGCCTGATCGCGGTCACACAGCATGCAGGCGAACGACGCCAGCACCCACATCGCGGTGAAGATGTCCAGCATGCCCATCCGTGCCTGCAGGTGGCTCAGGCCGTCGCAGATCAGCAGGATGCCGGCGATGCCGCCGAGCAGGGTTGATCGGGTCATCCGACGGGCGATCCGGATGATCAGGAAGATCATGATCGTGCCGGC
>DASUJK010000377.1:0-7195 GCA_036279295.1 Pseudonocardiaceae bacterium
GTGGTGTTGCAGCACGGCTTCTGCCGCAACCACCGGTTCTGGACCGGTTGGGTGCCCTATCTGGCCAGGCGCCACCGGGTGCTGCGGCCGGACCTGCCCGGCTGCGGCGACAGCGGCCACCTGTCGGCGGTCGGCCTGGACCTGACCACGCTGGCCGACCTGCTCGGCGACACCCTGGCCGCCACCACGGACCGGCCGGTGCACTACGTCGGCGAGTCACTGGGCGGCATTCTCGGTGTCGTGCTCGCGGCCACCCGGCCGGAGCTGGTCGCCTCGTTGAGCCTGGTGTCCACGCCGCTGTGGGTCGACCCGATGGTCGGCACGACACAGGCGCTCGGCGAGGCGTCGTGGAGCGATGCCATTCGCAGGTACGGCATGCACGACTGGTGGCTGGCGTCGCGCACCCGCATGCGGCACACCTCCGGTACCGAACGCCCGTCGGATGCCTGGATGGCCGAGCAGGTCCGCGATGTCGCCGTGGACACGGCGGTCGCCCTGGTCGCGATCATCGAGTCGGCCGATGTCCGTGCGCTGGCGGCCGAGGTGCGGGTGCCGGTGACCGTGCTCGTGCCGGAGGGCAGCAAGTACGCCAACCGTGCCAGCCAACGCGGCTACTACGACGCGTTTCCCACCCACACGGTGCGCACGGTGGCCGGCGCGAACCACGAGATGTACCTGGAGAACGTCGACGTGGTCGCGCCCATGGTGGCCGGCTTCATGGACGAGGTGGACGGCCGATGCTGAGCACCCTCCTCTATCCCTGGGACGTCGCCGCGAACGGCGTGCGGGCGACCATCGGCGAGCTGGCCGAACTCGGTGTGGACAGCATGCTGCTGTCGGCGACCTACCACCCGATCGCCGCCACGTCGATGCGGCCGACCGGTCCCCGGCCCTTCCACTCGGCGGCCGGCGAGGTCCTGTTCGACATCGACCCGACCTGCTTCGCCGAGTCCGGTGTCACGCCGCTGGTGCGCCAACGCCACGACTTCTGGTCCACCATCGGCGACACGGCCCGCGCGGCCGGTCTCGGCTTCGACGCCTGGGTGGTCACGGTGTTCCAGCCGTGGCTGGCCCGCGGCTACCCGGACACCGCGCGCACCTACCCGTCCGGCGACCTCAATCTCGACGCGGTCTGCCCGCTGGCCCCCCGCTACCAGGTGTACCTGCGGGAACTGGTCGGCGACATCGTCACCCGCAGCCGCCCGGACCGGGTGCTGCTGGAGAACCTGCTGTTCACGCCGTACGACTACGGCTGGATTCGCCCGCGCACCCTGGTCGACGTGTCGGCGATCGCGGCACGACTGCTCGGCCTGTGCTTCTGTGCCGGCTGCCGCGCTGCCGGCACGGCGGCGGGCCTGGACATCGACGCATTCCGACAGGAGGTGTGCCGCCGTATCGATGCCGAGTTCGGGTTGGCGTCACCACCGGCGGCCGGCTTCGACCAGGACCTCCAGCGGTACCTGGACAGCCGGTCGATCCGGCTCGGCGCGTACGTCGAGGAGCTGGCGCGGCTGACCCGGCTCGTGTTGTGGGCGGCCGAGGGCTACGGCATGACTGCGCTGGCACCGGCACTCGCGCGGGCGGCCGACTCGTTGCTCGTCTTCGACGACACGAACCTGCCGGTGGCCAAGCCGTCGACCCGGCTGCTGTACGTCGTGAGTTCGTTCGGTGCCGACGAGCAGCGTCTGACCGCCCAGGCCGAGGCGGCCACAACAGCCGGTCACACGGAGATCGCCCTCTACAACTGGGGCCTGGTGCCCAGGGCGAACTTCGCGCGCTCGGTGGAGATCTGCACAGCGGCCCAGGCAGGCTGAGAAGAGGAGTGGTCATGCTCGACGGAATCGTCAACGTCGCCGACTTCGAACGGCTGATGGCGGAGTCCGACGTCCCGGACAAGGTCCGGGACTTCTTCAACGGTGGCGCCGAGGACGAGGTCACGTTGCGCGCCAACACCGAACGCATCGCGGACCTGCGATTGGTGCCGCACGTGCTGTCCGGTGTCGGCAGCCCCGATCTCTCGGTCACCGTGCTGGGCCGACGGGTCGAGATGCCGATCTTCGTGTCACCGACCGGCCACCGGGACTTCCTGGTGGCCGACGCCGACGCCGAACTGTGCCGGGGCACCGCCGATGCCGGCGCGATCGGGTCGATCGCGTGGCGGGCCGGTGCCGCCCTGGACGACGTCGGTCCGGCGAAGGCCGACGACACCCGCTGGTACCAGGTGTATCCGGCGAACGACTTCGCACTGCTGCACCGCAGGATCGGTGAGGCGGCCGAGCTGGGCTACCACGCCGTCCTGGTCACGGTGGACGTGCCGGTGGTCGGCGCGCGGGAGCGGGACATCCGCGCCGGGTTCACCGAGGCGCAGCGCAACGCGCTCAAGGGTGTTTCGGCGACCGAGGCCGACACGTCGGTCGACTGGTCCAGGGTGGGTCCGATACCTGCCACCTGGGATCAGGTGGGCGAACTCGTCGCCAGGAGTCCGCTGCCGATCATCGTCAAGGGCATCCTGCATCCCGCCGACGCGCGGCGAGCCGTCGATGTCGGCGCACGCGGGGTGCTGGTCTCCAACCACGGTGGCCGACAACTCGACTCGGCCATCGCCACGATCGACGCGCTGCCCGGTGTCGTGGCCGCGGTGGCCGGCAATCTGGAGGTGTTCGTCGACGGCGGGTTCCGCCGTGGCACGGACATCCTGAAGGCGCTCGCGCTCGGCGCCAAGGCCGTCGGCGTCGGGCGTCCGGCACTGTGGGCGCTGCGGGCCGGGGGAGCCGAGGGCGTCACCCGGCTGTGCGGCACCCTGCGTGCCGAACTCGCGCGGGCACTCGCGCTGTGCGGCCAGGCCGGCGCCGCCGACGTGGACCGGGACATTCTGCTCGGGGCGCCATGAACCACGAGCGGCCACCGACCCTGAAGGACGTCGCCGAGCTGGCCGGCGTGGACGTCAGCCTCGTCTCGAAGCTGATCAACGACGACCCGAACCTGCGGATCTCCGAGCCGACCCGGCGCCGGGTCGAGGAGGCGATCCGCGCTACCGACTACCGGCCCAACCACATCGCCCGCGCGCTGCGCACCTCGCGTGGCCGGACCATCGCCTTCCTGCAACAGGGTTTTACCAACCCGATCTACGCCCGCATCGCCACCGGAGCCGTGCGTGCCGCCCACGAACACGACTACCTCTTTGTCATCGGTGACATCGACGAGGTGGTCGAGGCGGCAGCCGGCCCAGGCCGGCTGGTCCGCTACCGGCAGGGCGGTGTGGACGGTCTGCTCGTCGGCGCCAGCATCCTGGCCGACGACGTGATCGCGCGGCTGCTGCGGGAGCCGATGCCCATGGTGATGGTGAACCGGCGGGTGGCCGGTACCACCGCATGGGTCGCCGTGGACGACACAGCGGCAGTGGACCTCGCCGTCGACACCTTGCGCGGGGCCCGGCACGTCCGGGTCGGACTGTTGTCCGGCCCCGCGGACTACGAGTCGACCCAACGCAGGCGCACCGCGTTCAACGCGGCCATGCCGGGCGGTGGTCCGGTCGGCTTCGCCGATTCGCTGTCCGCCCACGACGGCTACCGCGCCGGCCTGCTCATGCTGGACCGGCATCCCGGGCTGACCGCGATACTCGCCGGCCATGTGATGTTGGGTGTCGGCCTGCTGCGCGCGGCAGCAGAACGTGGTGTCGCCGTGCCGAGGGAACTGTCGGTCATCGGGTTGCACGACAGCGAGATCGCGAACTACGTGACACCGAGGCTGACCACGGTCGACACGCCGATGGAGGAGTTGGGCGCGGCCGCTGTCACCGCGCTGATCGCCGTCATCGAGGGCAGGCCGCCGGTCCCGTCGTTGGTCGTGTCGGCGCCGAAGCTGGTCTCGCGGGCTTCGGTGGCGTCACCTGCGGGAAACGTGATTGACACCTCTGATGGCTACGGTATACCGTAGCCACACTCCTGAGGTGCAGGTCACACCGCAGGTACGCACCGGCCACACGCGACAGTGCACGGGCCGCAGCCGAACTCATGCCAGGTAGCACCTGACGAACCGCTCCGACGAGGGAGAACTGGCGACATGACCGAACAAGTGGCGAACATGCGAAGAGGTCGTGTCCGACCTGCCTACCTGGGCATCACCGCACTCGCGACAGCCGCACTGCTCACGCTGGCCGCCTGCGGCAGCGGCAATCCGACCGCGAGCGGGTCGGCAGGCGCCGCGTCCGGCGCCAAGGAGTCCGATCCCAGCACGGTGACGATCGGGGTGGGCGGCTCGTACTCGTTCACGTACCTGCCGACCTACATCGCGGAGAGCAAGGGTTTCCTTGCCGACGCGCTCAAACCGCTCGGCGTCAAGGCCGTGCTGGACAACTTCTCCACCTCGGTGGACGCCACGAAGGCGATGCTGTCCGGCCAGACGCAGTACTCGGCCAGTGTCGCGTCCACGATGCTCAGTTCCGACGCGAACGGGCAGAGCAACATCCAGGCTGTCGCCCAGTTCCTCGACACCGACATCGTGGTCATGGTGGCACGCAAGGGAATGCCGACCGATCCCAGTGCGCTGGTCGGCAAGAAGTGGGGCATCGCTTCGTTCGGTGCCAACAACCAGGTGTCCGCGAACGCCGTGCTGGCCAGTATCGGCAAGAACATCAAGTCGGTGTCGCTGGTCGCCGTCGGACCGCCGTCCGCCTACGGCCCCGCCATGCAGGCCAACAAGATCGACGTCGCGCTGACCGGTGAACCGGCCGCGGAGACCATGCTCAGCTCCGGGCAGGCCGATGTGGTGCTCAACCTCTTCGACCCGGAAGTCGACAAGAAGATCTACGGCGGCCCGTACGCGACCTCCCAGTTGCAGGCGACACAGGACTTCATCAACAGCCACCCGCAGCTGACCAAGGCGCTCGTCGCGGCGCACGTCAAGGCGCTGCGGTGGATCGAGCAGAACAAGGACAATCCGGCGGCCATCGCGGCCGCGCTGCCCAAGCAGATGAACACCGCGTCGGTCACCGCCGTGCTGCAACGCGTCATCCCTGGCCTGTCCCAGACCGGTGTTGTCGACGCGGATGCCCTGAACAACACGATCAAGGCGGCGAAGGCGGCCGGCACGATGGACCAGAGCGCGAGTTTCGACACCAGCAAGCTGATCAACAACGTCGCCTTCGGAAACTAGGGCGGTCCTTGGTATGGCGACAGCAACGATGACGACCGGGGCGCAGGCCACGAGCAGGCGCGGGATCAGATCCTGGGTCTGGCCGTGGCAGCTGGTCTCGGTCGTCGTCGCCATCGCCCTGTGGGCGTTGGCCGTGCAGACCGGCATCGCGCCGCGCTCGGCGTTCAGCACACCGACCGTGGTGGCCCAGTGGCTCGGCGGCTGGCTCACCGACGGCACGGCGTGGACCGACATCAAGGCAACGCTGTTCGCGGCCCTGGGCGGCTACGTGATCGGCATCGTGGCCGGGCTGCTGGCCGCGTCGCTGTTCGCGTTCGTGCCCGGTGTCGCCGCGGTGCTGGAGCCGTACATGTCGCTGCTGAACAGCATTCCGCTGATCGTGATCGCGCCGCTGTTCCTGCTGGTGCTCGGCATCGGCGTCGCGTCGAAGCTGGCGCTGGCCGCGATCATCGTGTTCTTCCTCGCGTTCTTCAGCCTCTACAACGGGTTCCGCAGCGTGGACCGCAACCTCATCAACCACGCGCGAGTACTCGGGGCCGGCCCGATCCGCCTGGCCACCGTCGTCTACCTGCCGGCCGTGCTGTCCTGGGTGCTGACCACGATGCGGGTGGGCATCGGGTTCGCGTTCATCGGTGTCGTCGTCGGTGAGTTCGTCGGCGGCAACCAGGGCATCGGCGTCGAGATCAACCTCGGCCAGCAGCTCGACAAGGCCGACCAGACCGTCGGCGGCATCGTCGCGCTGATCGTCATCGCGGCCGTCCTGGACTGGCTGATCGCCAAGATCGAGTCACGATTCGCCCAGTGGCAGGTGTTCTGAGATGTCCACGTCCGAAGTCACCGAGGCACCGGTCGCGACCCCGACGCGCCGCCCGCGGCAGCGGTCGCGTGGCAGGAAGATCGCGACGCGCATCGTCGTGTGGATCCTGCGGGTGCTCGTCCTCGTCGTCCCCATCTACCTCTGGCAGCTGGCCGTCGACCAGGGTTGGGTCGGCACGTTCGTGGCCAGTTCACCGAAGGCGATCGGCACCCGGTTCTGGGAGTGGGTGCAGGACGGCACCATCGTCCAGCAGACCGGCTACACGCTGTACGAGGCCGTCATCGGCTACCTGCTCGGCGTCGTGATCGGCGCCCTGCTCGCCGTGTTGTTCACGACCAACCGCAAGCTGGCCAGGATCTACCTGCCGATGATGGGCACGCTCAACGCGGTGCCCCGGCTGGCCCTGGCGCCGCTGCTGCTGACCTGGCTGGGCCTCGGGTCGTCGTCCAAGATCGCGCTGGTCACGGTCGTCGTGCTCTTCGTGAACTTCTTCGCCGTCTACAACGGACTGAAGCAGGTCAGCGCCGAGAACACGATGTGGGTGGAGAGCCTCGGCGCGTCGAACCTCGACGTCTGGGTGCACGTCCGTATCCCGTCGGTTCTGCGGTGGCTGTTCTCGTCGCTGCGGGTCAGCGTCGGACTCGCTGTCGGCGCGGCCGTGGTGGCCGAGTTCGTCGGCGCGGCCAACGGCCTCGGTTACCTGATCTCCAGTGGTGCCAACCTGTTCCGGACCGCTGACGTCTACGCGGGGCTGCTCGTGGTCGTGATCGTCGTCGCGATCATCGACTCCCTGCTGCGCCTACTCGAACGGAGCCTCACCCAGTGGAGCGTCTGATCGAGGCCGGTACCTCGGTCGCCGACGCGGTGGCCGAGGCAGTCGCGGCCGAGGGCGTCACGCTTGCCGTGAACGTCCCGGACGAGGTGACGATCCTGATCTCGCAGGCATTGCGCGAGCGCGGGATCCGGATCGTGCGCCCCCGGCATGAGCACAACGGCGTGCTCATCGCCGATGGCTACGCCCGCACCGCGGGCGATGTCGGAGTGTGTGTCGTGGGACCCGGTCCGGCGATCGCGCAGACCGGCAACGCGCTGGTCACCGCCCAGCGCAAGCGGTCACCGGTGTTGGTGCTGCTCGGCCAGAACCCGGCGGCGGGACCGCGTGGCGGCCTGAAGGAGTTCGACGCCCAGCGGTTCGTCGAGTCGTGCGGTGCCCGGTATGTTGCC
>DASUJK010000378.1:0-25050 GCA_036279295.1 Pseudonocardiaceae bacterium
AAGAGCCCGGAGGCGGTCGCCGAAGACCTGGCGGCCCGCTTGCTTCAGGTGTTCCGCCACGAGGCCCACTGAACCGGCAAGTCGGAACTACGCTGTGTTGTGGCGTCAGCAAGAGTACAGAACACTGACGCCACAACACCATCTACCAATTACTGAATAGCTTTCCCGGAATACAGGACTCTCACCACACGTCAATGCAGACTGCATCATCCACCAAATCCAACCGGTCGGCGTGCCCGTAGACGGGCTCCTCCTGGGGGCTCGAAAAGTCGTCGTCGCAGCTCAGGATACGTATTGGTACTCGTGGATGACTCCCGCGAGAACCCGGGTCCGCACCAGCCTGTGGGCCTCGAAGTCTTGGACGGCGCAGGATTGCTCCTGAACATCGGGTGGCAGCTGGCCTTGGGATCGGCGTGGTCGATGTCTGTTGTCGTGATCCTGGTACTCGGCGAGGACCGCGTGCTGGTCGAAAACCCTGTCATCTCCTATGAGCTGGAGTTTTACGAGGCGGGTCGATACTCGTTGAGCAACCCTCCAAGCCGTTCCTCGCGCGTGACCTTGCGCGTGCCAAAAACGCCATCCACGGTAGCTGTTCAGCTGGTTGATGGTCGGTGTCGGCGGGTTGAGCCGGGTCTGAGACGATCTTGGTGTGGCGGATTCTGGGGCGTTGGAGACGATGCTCGATTAGTTGCTCGCCCGTGTCCACGAGCTGGAATCCGCTCTGGCGCAACAGGTGCTGTTGAACGCCACGCAGGCGGCACGGATCACTGAGTTGGAACGGCAACTGTCGGCTGACTCGTCGAACTCCTCACGCCCACCATCCTCGGACGCACCCTGGGACAAGAAACCCGCGAAGAAACGCTCCTCACGCACTCGCTCGGGCCGTCACCCCGGAAAGCAGCCGGGTGACGCATCGGTGTCCCGAAGCCTGATCGATGACCCCCAGGACACGATCACCCACGAACGTGGCCGACTTCTGGAACCCGACAGGCCAAGATCGCCTACCGGTATATGTGGATCATTCAAGCATGTGTTTCAGGATCGGTCCGGAATCCGGGATTCGCTGCCACCACCATTTCCGGCCAGCCTGCCCGCGATCCGTCACCTTGTCTAGCAGGTGACGATCGTCGACCTGGGTTATAGACGTGAACAGCGCGTCAACGCCATCGGCGAGCTCCGCGACCTTCGACCGCAGTGGTGCGGGCAAGCGGATCACGCAGTCCTCCAGGAAGTCCCGCAGGAGCAGTGCCGCGACAAAGTCGTTCGCGTCCCAGGTCCGGGGATCCTCGGCAGACTCGGATCGCTCCCGGTCGATGCGGTGGACATGTAACGACCACGCGGTGAGAAGTTCGAGCGCGGTCATCGACCTGCCCGAGTTCAACCGGCACGGTTGCCGGTCGAGCGTGGCGAGCTCGTCTGTGGTGAATCGGGCCGAGAAGCCAGCCTCCGATGGTCGCGTCGTCATCGTCCCGGATAGTACGTGTTGCTCCGCAGCGGATTGGTTCGGTTCACGATGACCCAGACACCGTTGTAGTCGTAGCCTGTAGAGTCTCCTTTGCCCGGCGAGGTCGCGCCGTTCTTGAGGCAGCGGGTGACCTCGTTCAGAAACGGTCGTCCCATCGCTAGATTTCCATCTCTGGCCCAATAGTTCTCGGCGTGCTGCGAAATCCGCTCATGCCGCTGATCGTGCGAGGCCAGGCCGCTCGTTCAAAGGAAGAGGTGGCTACAGATCATGAAGGGTCAGCGTTGATCTTGTGTTGGCTCGGCGTGTCCTCCCCGATCATGATCGATTCATGGTCTACGCAGGGATGGATGAGGTACCCGGATAGCGGTGGCCTGTCTGAGCAGGGCAGGACCCAACGAGAGACGGTGCGGTTGCAGGCCGCGGAGTGGTTCGCGCAGGACATGCCAGTGGCGGAGATCGCGAAGCGATTGCGGGTGTCCAGCAACGCGGTGTACGTGTGGCGACGTGCCTGGCGCGCCGAAGGACCGGCGGCGTTGGCGTCGAAAGGGCCGGGCGGGTCGGCGTGCCGACTGGATGACCAGCGCCTGGCGCGGCTGTCCCAAGCACTGGAGGAAGGCCCCGCCGCGCACGGGTTCGACGAGGACCAACGCTGGACCCTGGCACGCGTCAGCGATCTGATCGCCCGCCTGTTCCATACCCGCTACACGCCGCGCGGAGTGTCGTATCTGTTGCACCGCATGGGGTTCTCCCCACAGATACCGGCGCATCGGGCGGTCGAGCGGGATGAGGATGCTGTGGTGACGTGGCGGCGGGAGGCGTGGCCGGCGGGAAAACGGTAGCGGCGGAACGCGGGGCGTGGCTCTGCTTCGAGGACGAAGCCGGTCAGACCCTGCGTCCGCCGAAAGTCCGCACGTGGGGGCGACGTGGCCGCACCCCGGTGGTCGCGGTGTCGGGGAAGGGATCGGGTCGAGTGTCGATCGCCGGACTGATGTGTGTCCGGCCCGGTGAACGCAGCAGGTTCATCTATCGCACCCGGATCCACCGTGGTCGCAAGGGTGAACGGCGCAGCTTCTCCGAGGCCGACTACGCCGCCTTGTTGGATGCCGCGCACCAGCAGTTGGGCGGCCCGATTGTGGTGATCTGGGACAATCTCAACACGCATCGCAGTGCGGCGATGCGGGAGTTGATCGCGGCCCGGGACTGGTTGCATGTGATCCGGTTGCCGGCTTACGCACCGGAGTTGAACCCGGTCGAGCACGTGTGGTCGCACGTCAAACGCGGGCTGGGTAACCTGCTGGTCTGGGGTGTTGATGAACTGGTTGCGGTGGTGAAGAACCGGCTCAAGCGAGTCCAGTACCGACCCGCACTACTGGATGCGTTCCTCGCTCACACCGGACTGGACCTGGAAACGCCGTAATGCCAGCCATTCATCCTCTGTAGCGTGAGCATGTGCCCATGCGTCGGATCCTTCAACACGGACCGGCGCCTTCGAGTCTGTCCAGGTAGGTCGTCCAGATCGGGCCGCCGTGAGTTCGTAGCCATGCGACGAGCTGAGATCGATCCGCATGGTAGTCGAGTACCGCCAGCAATCGCCCACGTTTCGTCAGTCCGTGCTGTCCGGCGACGTTGAGGTAGTTGTTGAGTGTCGCGCGCACATTCCCAGCGAAGCTGCGAACGACGTCCGAGCTGATCTCAGGTGCGATTTCACCATGAACAGCGCTGGACCGGACCTGGTCATACAAGAACCAGATCTCGTTGGGATGGCCAAACCCGCCGGTCGCCACGTAACTCAACATGGTCTGCCGGAAGGCGAGGCCATGAGCCTTCAACCCCTCGGACTTATCGCCGAGCAGCCCTTCAAGGGCGAAAAACAGGTACAGCAGCGCGACCAGCGGGTCGCCAGCCAACCAGGCCCGTTCCATCCATCGCAGCGCCAGGTCGGCCTTCTTCCCGATGTCGGTCGTAGGGTGCAACGGCATCCTGGCGATCGGCTGGTCGTGAATAACCTTGATGCCATCACCACCGAGCGTTAGGTCGTCGGCATCGTCATCGCGCTCGGACCAACCGGACAGGTGCTTGTCAAAGGCGTACGTCGTGCTAAGCCGGAACCGCAACTGTCGGTCATGCACGCCGCGGTCCTCGCGAAGCGCGATGCGCAGGGCTCGGAGGGAGTGCACGGCCTGCTGCCGAGCCCGCTCTGCCATCCGACCCGGGCTGGTTCCTCCAGTCTCAACGGCAGCCACGCATCCGACCGGTGACGCCAACGAGAACCATCCACCGGCGGGCGGAATCCGCAGGTCATCGACCGGCAGCAGTCGGATGCCAAGCACCTCCAACTCTGCGTTGACCTTGAGGAACTCCACCGGGAGGTAGCAGACCGAGTTCAGCGGCGTCTGCTCATGCTCGGCGACAAAGCTCCGAAGATGGTCGGTGGTCGGTTCCAACCAGGCCGCCGCCGCGAATCGCCAGACCCGAGCTTCAGGATCGCGCAGGTGCTCGAACCGAAGATCGGCCAGGAGAGCAGCGACGGCATCCCGCATCGCGTCCACCTCGTCGGCCAGGAGGCCAAGGTGCTGGGTCACCTCACCCGCCAGGTCAGCTGGGAGCCGGCGCGTCATAGCGGTTTGCCTGGCGTCACCGACCGGCGGCCGGCGGATGAGGGCCTGAAGCCGCGCAAGGGCGCGTTCAACGGTGATCATGCCTATGAGTTTGTCGATGACGAACGTTGTCAGCTACTGGTACCCATACGTCGGGTAGCCGTGCAGGGGAATTTCAAAGTCGGTTTGTGCTGATAGCGGCCGCTATGATGGGAAAGATCCGGCGACCGTCAGCGGCGATCCGTTGCACTGTACGAGTGATCTCGGTGGTCCCGGCCAGGCGTAACAGACCCAGCGCGAGATTGCGCAAGGTTGCCATGACCTGGGCGCCGGTGCTGACATAGGCGTGCTGGTGATCCTCGCGGTAGACAACGTCACGCACCCAATGACTCTTGTTCTCCACCGTCCAATGCTCACGGATCAAACGGGCGAGATCCTCGGGTGCGGCCTGCTCGCCCGGCAGGCTGGTGACACCATGCACGATCTCCTTGGACAGCCAATGACCCGCCTGGTCGAAGCGGTCCCGACGGATCTGAAACGCCTGTGCCGCACCAGGAAACTCCACGCCGTCGGCGGACGCGACCCAGATCGCCCGACGCACGATCCTGCCTTGCGAATGATCCTCGATGACGTGGTCTTCGGTGCCGGGCACCGCTGGTGGCAACGCGGCCGCGAGTTGAGCACGCAGGCTGGGTTGATTCCCCTTGACCGTGAGCGCATAGTGGCCGCCGCGCTCACCCCTCAGGTAGGCGGCGGTGGTGCGCTGGGCGTGCGCGGCATCCCCGGTCACCACCACCCCAGCCAGATCCACATCGTCGAGCAACGCGGCCACCTGGGTGATCTCGTTGGTGTCCTGCGGGATCCGGACCTGCGCGATCACAATCGCGTCGGCGTGCGTCAACGCCGAGAACAGCTTGATCTCGGTGCCCTCTGTTCCCGGCGGGCACGTGTTGCGCACCGTTTTGCCGTCCATCGCGACCGCGATCAACCCCGCGGATACCCCGCGGTCGACGTCGCCGGCGACCGCAGCGGCCATCGCTTCCGCGCGTAACCAAGCACTGACCCGCTCATCAGCGGCACCCGCATCGATAGCGTGCGCTATCCGCCCTACCGTGGCCTTGCTGGGCGTCACGTGCACACCGGTGACCGGATGAACCCGGCACCCGGCCAACGCCAACAACTCCGGCGGCAGGTCAGCCGCCCGGTCGGCGATCTCACGGAAATTCCGTGCGCCGGCCAACACGGCCAGCACCATCACCGTGAGCACCGTGCCGATCCGGTGACGGACACCCCGGGCCTGACGCGGATCGGCCGCTCCGCCCAGCATGTCCACCAACGCGCGGATACCAGCCACTCCCTCATCGGGATGATCGGACGGGCAGCGCTCATCCCGGGCGTGCGACACTGTCAACGGTGGCCTCTTGCTCTGCGATGATCATGGCGTGAGAACCAGCATCATTGCAGGCCAGAGGCCATTTCCTATGCGCGCACCCGCCCCCTTGGCAGCGCTACCGTGGACTTCACACGAAGATCACAGACTTTGAAATTCCCCTGGCCGGAAGCCCCAGGAAGGCGGCACGATTCTGCATTCCGACCACGGTTCGCAATTTACCGCATGGGCATTCGGTAAACGACTGGACGCCGCCGGGATCCTGCCGTCGATGGGTACCGTGGGCGACTGCTACGACAATTCGATGATGGAGTCGTTCTGGGGCACCATGCAACTGGAACTTCTCGACAGCCGCACCTGGGATACTCGCGCGGAGCTTGCCAACGCGATCTTTGAATGGATAGAATGCTGGTACAATCCGAAACGACGTCACTCGCGCGTCGGAATGTTCAGTCCCGCCGAGTTTGAGACACGACACACGCCGCTGGTGGCTGACACACCCAACGTGTCCGGCGAACGGGGTCAAGCTCACCAGCGGCCGCCGGACACTGCACCGGCCGCCGTGCCTCGGAGGTCAACGGCGGCGATGGCTACGGTCCCTGATCTCGTCCAGCACCACACACGCTGGCCAGTCCGTGACGGGTTAGCCGATCACAGGCCCATCGTCGCGCTCGCATATATCGATGACATAGTGCAGCAGCTCGTCGGGCCGGTTCGTCAGCCCGAAAACGCCGGCAGGAGTATCGATGCTCATGTGATCCCGGCTGCCGTAGATGACGGTCGGCCGGTAGACACCATCGGCTAGGGCCTGCCGAACGAGGTCGAGGCCGGCGCGCTCGCTCTCCGGGCGCGCCATGTCGGAGATGATCATCGCATAGTTGCTGGCGGTCCGTAGCAGCTGCATGCCGTCGTCCGTGCTGGTCGACAGGTCGATCTGCACACCGAGCAGGTCTTTGATGATCTCTGCGAGCTGGTGATTGTTGCCCGGGCGATCGTCGACCCACAGGATGCGCTTGCCCTCGCACCATCGCCGTGAGCGGACTGCTCTGCCGATAGCGCCCTTCTGCGCGGTCAGAGGTACGGGCGCGGTGTTGGAGGCGACGTCTGCCAGGCGGTCGGTGAACTGTGCTTCGACCGCCGATAGCTTCAGCGACCTGATGTCTCGCAGTTTGGTGCTGATCTGCCGGCGGAATAACAACACGACCAGGACGACGACCAGCGGCCACAACACCGCGGGCGTGACCTGGAGCGCCCGTTGCCAGGCAGGGTCTGCGTCGGCCGCGAGCGCTGGCAGATGGCTCATTCGTCGGCATTCCCCTCGAAATATGGAGCGCCGGCCAGCAGGTCTGCGACCGTCGATCGCGCGGCGTCCTCCCGTAGCGCCTGGGACATCTGCTCCGCGGCCCACACCGCGAGCGACACGAGGGGATCGTTGCCATCGATCCGATCGAATAGTAGGTTGTAGCCCGACTCGGGCGGCATGACGTCACTGCCAGCGAGGAGTCCGGTAATGGCGACATCCTCTAGGTTGACCACATCCACCGGCGACGCGCCGTGTCGCCACAGGTAGCTGTTGCGTCGCGCTGCCCGCAGGCTCTCAGCCTGACGATGGCCGGCGGCAGCGACGAAACCGCTCATCAGGCCAATGGCCTCGCTGCCTCCGCGTTCGGCCCTGAGGGCGAGTTGTCGGCCGTCATGGCGGGCCATGACTTCCGCCATCTGCAGATAGTCGGCCAGCGGTTGACTGTGTGAGCCGATCGGGTGCAGGCCGTGCGGACGCAGGTCGCGCAGCAACGCGCCCACACTGTCGGAGTGTTCTCGCCGTAGCCGCCTGCGTGCCACGAGGACCAGCAGCAGATAGGTCTGCTGCACGGGGTTGTGGTCTCGTGCTCGTGATGCCAGTGACTGGATAGCCGCCTCGAGTCCGCTGGGCGCCATTGTGCCGATGAGCGAATCGTCACCGACCAGACCGACGGCGAGCATGGCACCGAACGGCAGTCCGGCGCGTAGGTATGCCAGGGCAGCACGGATTGACACCAAACCAGCCTGCCGGGCGTCGATCAACGCCAGATACTGAGCCGCCATGCGGTAGCTCGAGGCCAGCACGGCATCCCCCAACCACGGCTGGTCCGCCGTGATGAACTGTGCCCACGGGCTGGCGTTTGCCTGGTCACTGCTTAGCTGTTGGCGCTGCGCCCTGGCTACTTCCAGCTCACGTGCGTAGGCCAGATAGAAGGCGGCTTGCGCCTGAACCGCACCAGGATCCAGCCCCAGCCACTCGAGGACCGATTCAACACTGTCGAACCGCGGCATGTCAGAACGCTCTCCTGATGTTCGCGACGGCCGTCGGTTCGATGTAGGCGGGGTTGAGTACGTTGCCCGCATGGGCGATCCGGATGCCGCCGGTCTTCTCGGCAGTCACGTGGTAGCGCTCGAACAGTTGGATCTGGCATGACGGTACATCGATCTTGGCGGTGACCTCGCCCTCCAGCTGAAACGCCGAGTATCGGCGATAGGTGTTGAGGTCGCGGACCTCCTCGGCGAGGTGTCGAACCGGCACGGCACGCGTCAAACCGACCACGACCCAACAGTGAAAAAGGTAGCAAGTGCCGCGAAGCCGACCAAAGTCGGTCGCGAAGTTCAGGGCGGTGCGCTGAGCGGGGTGAACGAGGTTTGTCTTCAGGAAGGTATTTCGCTCGACGGTACCGGCGGCCAACGACAGGAACGGTGTCTCCTGGTGTACTGGCCCCTGCCGGTGCGGGTGGTGTTCATCGTAGGCATTGACGTGCAGCTCCAGTTCGGCGTCCGTCAGGCGTTCGGCGATCTCCGCGCTGGATATCCGGCGCACCCGTCGCCACCAATTGCACATGAGGCCCTGGCGTTTGAGGATGTCCTCGGCCTGGTCATCGGTGATGCCGTGTATGCCTTTGATGCAGGTTTGGAGGTACATGGCGGTTCCGTCCAGGTCGGGAGGGTGTCGCTGCCGTCGAGGCTGGCATTCGATCGGTGCCCGCCCCGGAGGTTACCGGGGTCGTTCAGCGCCCCATCCGAGCACGGCCAGCAGACCGCCTATTGACATCCTGACGGTTCTCATGGTTCTCAGCGTCCCTACGTCGGTGTGTTCGCCGCTCCGGCCTGTCTGGTGTCTCCGATAGGTCGAACAGCGCGGCGCGTGCAGCTGCGGTGGTTGGTGCGCGGGTCGCACTGATGGGGTACAACGATCCAGGGTCGGCGTGACGGGCTGCGAGAGGGAACGCGTCGTGAACGAACTGGTGTTGGTTTCGCTGTTGGTCATTTGGCAGGCGTGGTTCCTAGTGGTCGTCTTTCGCCGCCATGTACAGCTCGGCGTGTCTGTGTCGATCTACTCGATCGTCTGGATCAGCCTGCTGCTGTGGGCTGGTGCGTTCGAGCCGGGAGTCGCCGTTTGTCTTGTGATCATCGAGATACTGGGGATGGCGGCCATCTATCACAGGGCGCCGAATCCCGCACGGATACCAGCCTTCGCGTTCATGGTTGTCGGGGCGGCGCTGGCCGCCGCATCCTGGCTCGGCGTCGGCGCCAGGAATTGGCGCGAAGTCGTGGTGCTGGCCATTACCTCGGCAATCTTGGTCGTGGCGATTATCTTGTTCTTGACTGATCGGGGACGCCTGCAATTCCGCGCTCGACGGTATCCCTCGCCTGATTCTCGATCTAACGCGCCCTATCAATACCATTATTGGTCACGGCGAGCTCTTGACACAATTATCGATGATAACGTCAACGAGCGGTCGCGTCCTGCCCTGGCGAGTGTCGCTCTGAACTTACCCGGCGGCCTGAAGGCGACTTTCGATAGGACTCTCGGTAAGAAGGGTCGCCATGCCGCAGCGACGGAACTGGAAGATAGCTTGGCCAAGTTCATGCATCAGGATGCCACTGACCTGCTGAACAAGAAACACGGCCCAGTCAACGCGTTGATCAAGGGAAAGGGCCTAGTCCATGTGATCGCGTACGGCACGGAAGGCACTCCGACGCCTAAGGGCGGTCGCACTGTCTTGTTTACCGAAGCTGTCTGTAGCGGCAAAAAGATTGCGTTCTGTCTCTTCGGGAGTATGGAGAACTTCGACCCCTCGACTCAGGATCTGCAACCAGAACCGGTCCGAGGCGTGGCCAACTCGGCAAGTACGGACGTCTTGTTATGGATTAAAGAGAACAGAGACTTCCCCGAGCACTGGAGGGAGTCTCCAGGGAAGGTCGCCTACAAGATCGCGGCGCCAGACAGGGCTATGCCGCTTCGGTCAGCGAACTACAGGCGCGTTGTGGTACGCGAGTTGGCAGATGTCGAGTGGTGCGCCATCGTATATTGGGCGTACCCGGTGAATCAAGACAAGGACGGTCCGGACTTTCCGATTGACTTGATTCTAGTTGGCCGCCCCATCTGGGCGCGCGGTCAGTATCTGGCCGCCGGCCCAAGCGAGGGCACCGCTCTGAGCAAGATCGACAAGGCCTATCGCGAGCATTGGCGGAGTGTGCTGCGACTGACGGATGACAGTGTGGGCTGGCCCGTCCACCTCTACCGAGGGTTGCTCGCATGGCACGGGATCTCGGACGATCTTTAGCCTTAGTGGTTTCGCGTGGTCTGGGCACGTAGTGGAGCTGCTCTGTTTGCTTTGGGCGTGCAGGCGCATGGCCACAGGCGGGTGGTGCCGACCTTGCTGGTGGTGACATGAGCATGATCACCACCATCCCTTGATAGTGGCGATCATGCTGACGATCGAGCTGACAAGCGTTAATATTTGCGCCCAGCGGTTAAGATGGTTATTTCTGGATTTATTGGTTTTTTGTTCCATGGGTATCACCCTTTCTTTTTTGGACCCTCGTACTTTTGAAGGACGTGGTGTCAGTGTACCAATCAATCGTTATCCGGCGAAGCTTCGACGGCGTCATTGGAATTATTCTTCGCTTGTTATCTGAGAATAGAAAAATTTGACCAGGAAAAACCTGTTCATGAAGCTGAGTGTGATCTGCGTCTCAGCGAGACCGGGCGGGCCGCTGCGTCTCTGTGACCGCGGCCCCGACCAACTGCTCGCCGACGTCATCCCGTTCCCCTCGGCCGCCGCGACCACGACCGACACGACGAGCCGGGCGTTGTCCAATCGTCCTCACGACGTCGGTGACGGCGAGCCGGAAGGCACCGCGTCATGAGCAGCGCCGATACGGTCCGGCTGCCCCGCAAGGACGCGATCGCGCTGGCCGGGCTGCTGCGCATGCTCGAGACCGTCCTGGACATGTCCGACGTGTCCGTCGCTGACGCCCTGGACGAGCACCTCGGCTTTGCCGGCGCCGTGGACCTGCTGTTCGCTACCGCTGGCCTGCACGCTGACACCCTCCACGCCCTGCTCGCCGCCGCCGAACATTCCCAGAAGGCTGAGACGCCACGATGACGATCCTGCGCCCCCGCTGGCCGAGAGCCTTCGGGCACTGAAACTGTCCGGAATGCTGGAGATCCTCGACGGCCGCCCGCCCGGCCCAGGTCCAAGGCGGCGATTTGGGCTATCTGGAGCTCCTGCAGATCCTCTGCGACGACGAGATCACCCGGAGCAGGTAACCATGGGCCGCCGCCTGCGCCGCGCCCGCTTCGACATCGAGACCACTCTGGAGGGCTTCGACTTCGCCGCCAGCCGCAAGCTCCCGGCCGCGCAGATCCGCGATCTGGCCGCGCTGCGCTGGCTGCAGGCCGGGGAGTCGATCATCCTCTACGGAGCCGTCGGCGTCGGGAAGACACACGTTGCTGCGGACCGGATTGCGGGTGGGTGAGTTCGTCAACCTGACCGCTGACGCGGTCGTGTTGATCGGTGCTGGTTACTGGTTGCATGTGCCGGTCGGCAAGCTCCACGACGACCGCTACCTGCCGCTGCACCCGCACCTGGTCACTCTGATCGGCGACTACCGCCAGGCGCACGTTCACCCCGACCACGCACTGTTGCTGCCCCGGGAGAACGGTCGTCCGCTGGACCGGCACACCATCACCAGGCTGATCAACAAAGCGGCGGGCGCCGCTGGTCTGGGGCATATCCATCCTCATCAGCTACGCCATACCCTTGCCACGCAAGCGATCAATCGCGGTATGAGTGTGGAAGCGATCGCCGCGTTGCTGGGGCCATCACAGCCTCGACATGACGTTGCGTTACGCCAAGATCGCCAACCGCACGGTCGCTGAGGAGTACTTCGCGGTCACGACAAGGTCGAAGCCCTTTACGGGCAACAACAACCGCTGCCTGCTGATGCTGCCGGTCCGGGGATGACCCGACTGCGCCGCGAGCACTACCGGCTACTGGGTAACGGCTACTGCGCGGCCTGCGCAACTGGACTGCGCGTTCGAATCGATCTGCGAGACCTGCATCTACTTCCAACCCACGATCGAGTTCCGGCCGATCCTGCAACGCCAACGAGATGACGCCGCCGCCAAGGACCAGACCGGCCGGCAGGACTTGTTCGATCGGCTCCTGACCCGACTCGACGATGAAGCATCGTGATCCACTTGACAAACATCACCCACATAATGCCTATGAGATGACGTTGACAGCGTCGTCCGTGGACAGCGGGCTGATCAATGCGCGGTCTCCGGACCACACAGATGACCGTGCACCGATGCGGGGCCGGAGGATAACTCGGCATCGCTCTCCCGCATGTCACCCCTCCGAGTTGTGGCCGGATGGCGATCGGGGCCGACTCGAGCTGTCACAGTGCAGATCCAAATCACCTTCGTATCCGGCGAGACTGCACATCATTCAGCTCTGGGTATGCCGGAAGCATGTCAACGCAAATTTGAGCAGTTTTCCAGAGGCGTCGTGCACCGAAACCATGACGATGAGTGGTGAATCCCCAGTGTCATGATATGAACACGTGACTGACCAGCTTTTGGCATCAGGCGCAGAACAGTTAGCGCTGATCGGCGTCGTCGACCCTGGGTCGAAGACGTCTGCAACGATGCGACCAGCAACACCACTGGTGGCTAGAGTGCCGCCAATTGTCAGCGGGTTCCGATTCGGCCCGCGAAGTATCATGTTGTGCACAGGTTCAACAAGGGCGAGTGAGTTGTCTCTCGTGCCGCTGACGGCCCAAGTGCCGTTTTCGGAGCAGATCACATGCACGTCGGCAACGATGACGACATCATGAGGAGACGGTTGATAGCCGACAGCCACAACTAGGCCGTCGTCAAGCCTCCTCGTGTCAAAGGGCTGTTCGCCGAGGGCGAGGTTAACGACGGAGAAGCCCAAGTAATCTTGGGTGAACCTGAGGGCTGCTCGGTACGGATCCCGAAAGCTCGGATCGACGTGCCCGCTGCGGAAATAGTCGGGAGGTGGCCACAGAGCCTCGATACGAAAATAGTCCTCCGAGCACGGGAACTGGCCGGCCAGTAGATTGGGTAACGGCGTCGGAGTCTGCGAGACGTGACGCGACGCAGTAACGACTGGCCGACTGACTGCCACGACCGGGTCTTGTATCGTCGGTCCGAGTCGCGTACCTGCCAGGAGTCCGAGGACTATCCCGAGGATCGCCCAGACGGATACCGCAACCCGCCGCGGCAGCCTGGGCAGCAAGGCATTCACCCATACGATTCGTACTATATCTCGCAGCCAGCCTTCCTGCGTGAACTCCATCTTCGCCTCAGGTACGTCAACGGCGGGCCGTTGCCTGTCGACACCGATGCCCAGGCATGATGTCCGGCGTAGAGGGGCCGACTGCGGCAGAAGTACGACGATAGTCCGCTCGTCCTCCGCGCCCGCCGCCAACGAGATGCCAGAACCCTTGTCGACATCAAACTCAACACCTTCGACCGCAAGCAAATTGGTCGGAACCAATTCCCCGTCAATGTGAACGTTGCCCGTGTTGTGTACGTTCAGCACTGCGCGACGCTTAGCGGGTACTCCGGTATCAATTTCCGATAATGTTAGCTTGAGACTCGGGTTTTCCGGAACGAAGACTATCGCGTCGTCGCTTTGCCAGTTGCGATGTTTGCCGCCTATCTCTGTCGCCACGACGCGAACTGCGTAGGTGCCTGCCTCTGGAATCGTTGGCATAGCCATGAGGCGGATCTGCCGCCTCTCGACCACATCGGGCGGGAGCGTAATTGGGCCGGGAGGCTCGATGGTCACGATCTCTGGCCGTAGCTGGGCTATATGTAGCTCCACCTCGACCGACTGGCGGCGGTACCGGTTGACCAAGTTGACACCGAAGGTCGATGGCTGGCCTGGATCGAGTTGGAACTCCAGGTCACGCGATATGATGACATCAAATCCTGTGTCTCCACCGGAATTGATGTTGACGTCACCACCTATCATTCCGGCCTGCACGAAGCTTCCGTCGATGTCCCCATTAACTTGGTTGGACGTCGACTCGCGCTGATCTTCGGGCACGTCGTCTCCCCTGCACACGGGCGGCTGGCGCAGTCTCCAAAATATGTAGGCCATGCTCGCACGACATGACCGACATTTACTTGTCAATTCAAGGACATTTCGTCACGGCGTCCACGTCTCCACCCGGCAGCAATGACACCCGGCTTGCTCGACGCGAGGGCAAGGGAGCCATCTCCACCGGGTGCTCAGCCCACTGGCGCGAGATTCCGTGGCGGCACATCGCGGCGGTGAACGCCGCGCACACCGCCGCCCGACGGAACCGCGACCACCACGAACCGGGAATGGTCATCGATGCCGGTGACCAGCTTGCAGGAGCGGCCATCCGCCAGCGGGACGCCACCGACGATGTCCACTGCCACAGGTGCGTCGGCTCCTGGCGTTGCCACCTCTTGTACTTGCGCTTGTGTCGCTGGGCCTGCGGATCGATCAGAGCATTGCGGACCAGGACCCGGTGCACCGTCCCCCGGCGACGGTGCGGGATCGGCTCCACGCCGGCCGAGTTCGTGGCTGATCCGCCAGGCACCCCCGCGGGGTGTTCCCGCCGTAGCTGGCAGGTCAACGCCTCGATCTCGGCGGCTATGCGATCGGGCTGGTGCGCGGCCGGGCGATCGATCCGCCAAGCTGGGCAGGCCTGCTCGAACCGTTGCCGCCGCGCGTGTAGTGACTGCCGCAGGGTGCCGTATCGGGCCGCGACCTCCCCGATCGGGGAGCCGCCCAGGCTTCGCATATCGCCCGGTAGCGGTACTCCACCAACACCTCAGGCTCCACGCGGCTCCTCGCCCCAACCGTGATCACGGGCCAGGAAGGAAGATTATCTGCAATTGAAGATCGTCAAGGATCTCCTGAGACCACACATCCCAGGCGCCAAATCTGGGAGGCGCTGGCCATGGCGCTCCGGGCAGGTTTAATATCCCAGGCTTATAATCAGGTCATGGGTCGCCCTAGTCGGAGTGTCAGAGAGGCTGCATGGGGGCAAGCGCTTGGGCGCGAACTGCAACGGCACCGGTCCGGACGGACTGCCGAGGCCGTTGCGCGAGCGGCGGGGGTATCCGTGGACACGCTGCGCAGGGTTGAGCGCGGTGCGGTCGCGTCGCCAGGGTTCTTCCTCGTCGGACGCATAGCTGAGGCGCTAGGCACGAGTCTCGATGACCTGCTGCGGGCGGCCAGAAACGCTGAGCAGGGACAGGAGCCGCGATGATGTGCTCGATGAACCAGGACGCAGCTGTTCCGGTTGTCATCGGGGAGCTGTCCTGCGTGCCCCATGAGCCGGTGGGCCAGATCGTGGAGCTGCGCCTACCGAGTGTCACACGGCGGTTTGACTGGTCGAGGCCGACGTACCTCGGTTCGGCGGCGTTCTGGGTGGAGCAGGCCCGTCGATTCCCCGCTCCCCGGACCTACCAGGTGGGCGCAACCCTGGCCGAGGAGGTGGTGCTGTGTCTGCTTGGCGGGTACGGCGTCACCGAGACGATGGCGTTCGCCGCGTTTTGTCACCTCCGCGAACTCGACATGCTCGACGTAGATCCGACGCCGTCGACGACACAGCTGGAGCAGGCGTTGTTGGAGCCCCTTCGCGTGGACGGGCGCATGGTCCGATATCGGTTCCCGCGGCAGCGCGCACAGCGCGTGGCGCAATCACTGGCTACGCTCGCCGAGCATGATCCGCCGGAAGGACTCCCGGCCCGCGCGTTGCGGGACTGGCTGCGGCACTTGCCCGGAGTGGGCCCGAAAACAGCCTCGTGGATCGTACGTAATCGCATTCGGGCCAACGATGTGGCCGTGATCGATATCCACATCCGGCGCGCTGGAGTGTTCGCTGGTGTGTTTGACCGGCAGTGGTGTTTACCACGCGACTACCCGGCGTTCGAGGACGCCTTCTGCGCCTGGGCGAGCCTGGGTAACGTGCCGACCGCTGATCTGGATGCGTGCATCTGGTCGCAGTTGTCCCGCCTCGGGAATCGAGCGCGCAACCTGTTTGGCGTCGACTCGTTGGCCGCCCTGTAACGATCGTGTCAGCACGGCCTTTCGGGTGAAACCCGTGTGGCTGAGGGCGGGGCTCGCCTTCCTCTCGATGCTGGCTCGATACCGTGCCTATGCAGGCGACAGGGAGGGGCATCGATGGGCGGCAGCGGCGGTAGCGACTACTCTCCCGGACCCGGCACGAGCCCAGAGATCGACTGTGTGCGACTACGATTCACAGCTCACCCCACCTCCCTGTCCGCCGATGTGCTGAGCACAGTCGCCGCAGGGGACACAGCCGGCGTCGTGTTGGTGGATGATCCGCCGTTTCAGGCGATTGAAGTCTGGACACGCACCGATGGAGCAGTGCTTGGGGCAGTGGTTGAGCGGTGGGCAGAATTGCAGCACTGCCTGTTGGCCGGGGTACGGTTTGTCGCGGACTTCGTCACCGTTACCTCTCCGGTGAGGGTGAACGTCCACCCCCGCACGGCACTTGGCTGCGCGACACTCACCGCCCGAACCCGTCTGTACTTGTCGGAGAGCATGCCAGCGCCCCCAGTCGGTGCGACTCTTCCGCTGTCTCTCGATATGAACTGTCGCTTCGGCGAACAGACCCGAGTCAAGGACGCGGTGACCGGCCATGATGTCGGATGGGTGCGGTGCCATCCAGTGGACCTTCCCGACTGCCTCGCCGCCGGGCATCTGTTTCACGCTGTCGTCGAGGCCATAGACGGCGAACTCATCACCGTTCGGGTCGAACCTCGACCGGAAGCCTGATGACAGCACCCGTCATCGTGGTCGGTGGCACCTACCACGAATACTGCGTCGAGCCCGAGTCTCGCAATCTCGCGGGTTCCGGGATGCGTGCCGCTGCACTGCTCGTTAGTTTGGACCACCCGGTGACCTTGCGCACCTACATTGACCAGGCCACGGCAGGGGAGGCCCACGCCGTGGCCCGCGGGACCGGGGTCACGTTGGTAGCGGAGCAGCGCCGCACGCCGATCCGGTTCACCTATGTCACACCATTGGCGCATCCGACCGTTACCGGCTCGGGCGACGAACCGGCCCTTGAGATCGACGGAGATCTCGTCGTGTCGTTCGGCCTCTTCGAGGGACGCTCGTCGATACGGGCGACCCGGCTTGTCGTGGATCCCCAACACCACCGCCTCGTTGACTGTGGACTCGCTGCTGGCCATGCCGGCCATTTGGCCGTGGTGCTGAATGCACGCGAGGCACGTCATCTCACAGGGGCCGTACTCTCGGCTGATTCCGGACGAGCGCTGATCACCGAGACAGGAGCCGAGGTCGTCGTTGTCAAGAACGGTATCCGGGGCGCCACTGTGATCACGAGCGGCTCGGTCGAGCACGTTGGGGCGCATCCCACTCGCCACGTCTGGCCGATCGGCTCCGGAGATGCCTTCACCGCCGGCTTCGCCTCCGCTTGGAGCCGCTATCCCGATGATCCAGTGCGCGCCGCCCATGACGCCTCTCGCGTGGCCGCCGCCTACTGCACGACCGGAACCATCCGGATCACACCGGGCACCCTGGAATCAATCGCGGACGCACTGCCGGACCGAGAGGTCACCGTTTACTTGGCCGGTCCGTTCTTCACGCTGGCTCAACGTTGGCTGATCAACCACGTTCGTGACGCTTTGCAGGAACTCGGTGTCTTGGTGTTCTCTCCGCTCCACGACGTCGGCATTGGCGGCGACGAAGTGGCCGAATCCGACCTGACAGGGCTGGATCAGTGTGACGGTGTGCTGGCTCTACTTGACAACTCTGACCCCGGGACTCTGTTCGAAACCGGCTTTGCCACCCGCACGAACTTGCCTGTTGTCAGCTATGCCGAACATCCCGAGGACCACGCCTGGACGATGTTGCGCGGGACCGGCGCGGAGATCCATGCCGACCTGTCCACAGCGATCTATCGTGCGGGCTGGCGTGCGATCGCGGCCGGAGACCCCGGATCATGACCGAGCTCCTGTTGCTGTCCGGCGGACTCGACAGTGCGGCCCTGGCAGCATGGCGTAAGCCCCGATGGTGCCTATTCATCGACTACGGCCAACGCGCTGCACAAGCAGAGCACCGCGCCGCGCGCACGATCGCAAGGTTGCTGTCGCTGGACTTCCATGCCCTGACTCTTGACTGCTCAGCCCTCGGCGGCGGCCTGATGTCGGGGCACACGCCATCCGCTGTCGCTCCGACGCCGGAATGGTGGCCCTATCGCAACCAGCTCCTTGTCACGTTTGCCGCAGCGTGGGGGGTGACTCGTGACATCACCACCATCGCGATTGGTACGGTCAGTACCGACCGGCGTCATCGCGATGGAACTATGGGCTTCTACCAGAACCTCGATGCCCTCCTGGCCTACCAGGAAGGCGGTCTACGCGTACAGGCGCCTGCGATCGAGTACTCCAGCGCTGAATTGATCGCGCACTCCGCCATCTCTGACGAGATTCTTGGCTGGACCCATTCCTGCCACACCGGCAACTCTGCGTGCGCCGCATGCCCTGGATGCCGTAAGAGACAGGAGACCTTGGCCATCGTCGGCTGGCCTCGATGAGACTGGGGCTTTTGGCAAATACAGAAACAACAACCTGTCGGGTTCCAGAACGCTGTGGCGTTGCGCTTGCCGTCGCTGATCTTCATCCGGTTTCTGGGCTGGGCTGGTGTTGCTCGGTCGTTCATCGGCGGACAAGGACGTGCAACTCCCGGTTTGGCGCCATGAGGCGGGTCGCTGGCCACCTCAGGGGGTGAGCTGTCCCAGCGGCTTCCGGTGCGCACGGGCGCCTTCCTTTACCCGGGTGGGTCGCGTTCCTGTGGCCACGCTTGGGGATAGCGATCGTGTCGGCGTAGAGCCAGAGCTGGCTGCCGTCGGCGCGCTGGGATGAGCACGACGCTACGCCAGGTCGCGTAGTGTCGTGCTCGCGTCCGGCCCTCCCGTCTGTGATGCGGTCACCCTTTCTTGATCCGGCGAGCCAACCGGTCACGCCATGTGGACAGGTCTGTCTGGTTCATGTGCGGTGTGATTTCCTGCAGGCCGTCCCTCTCCGCGGTGCAGACGATGTCCAGGTTCGGCTCCACCTTGGTGCGATTGTTCCTGAAGTCGGCCAGTGCGACGAGCGATCGGTACGGCTTCGACTTGGTGTATCCCGCCACCAGCACCACGACCAGGCGCGGTTGGTCGTCCAGGGAAATTTGTATTCGTAGACGTAGCCGTCCTTGACGTCGGTCATCGTCGGTCCCCAATCTCGAGTGGGACCGAAGATAGAGATCGAAAGACCCAGGTCGGGTTTTGGTGCACGGCGGTCTCGGGACGTACCCGTTCGGCCTAGTACGGCTCCGGATGGTTGGCCCGAGAATCGGGCGATGGCAACCCGGGGACGGTTGACGTCGTTGATCGACGACGCAGGCGGTCGTCTGGCCAGGGTCGACGGCCGTGCGGCGGTGAGCTGGCTGCTCAAGTTCCACCGGTTGTACGCCGCAGACCCCGACCTACGGAGCACACGCGCCCTGGCGGCGGCCCTCACGGCCCCAGGTGAGCGGCCGATCGCGCACACGACGGTGTCACGATGGGAGTGGGCCCGTACGCGGATGCCGACGACCGTGCTGAGACGTTTCGAGGATGTTCTGGGCGCACCGTCGGGGCAGCTCAGCAAGATCGTGACGCACTTGTGGGGTAGCCGGCCATCGGCGAGCCCAGCCATCGACCCTGAGCTGCTGGACAAATGTTTAGGCGGCGAGGTTGTGACGGCGACGGAGTGGTCTGATCTCGCCGGTGATCTGGGCCGAGCGCGGTACGCGCTGACCTCGTCGGGTTGGCAGGACTTGGCCCGCAGGCTCGTGGCGGAGATGTCGGTATCGATTGGGTGGCGCTACCTGTGCAGGCTGTCCGCGCTCCGCGCGTTGCAAGCGCACATCGAGGGCGGCCCTGCTGTATTCGCGGCTGTGGAAGCGTTCGTCGAAGACCCTGATTGTCAGGTGATCGTCGATCCTGTCGCGTTGCTCGCCGACAGTACCCAGCGCGCAGCTCGGCGGTTCCTCCTGGCGAAGACCTTCTCGCCAGGTAGCGAGTCCGAATTGTGTGGTGCGTTGATCGCGTGGGCTGCTCGGCCGCCCGCCGACGAGCTGTTGTGTATGCGTCTGGCGTCGGTAGCGATGAGCTGGCTTCGGGATCTGGCCGTGTCTGCAGGCGTCCGCGAGGCCGCCACCGATCTGCTGGCCAGCCTGCCTCCATCGGCTTGGTGTTCTCGGGTTCAGCGGCCACCTGTACGTCTGCGGATGCGCCACGCGGCATTCGGCGAACAGCCCGTGGTCGACCAACTGCTGCGAACGCTGGTGCGCGCTCAGACGGGCCGGCACGCGGAGGATGCCATCGGGCCGAGAGTGGTCCAGCAGGCCTTATTCAGCACCGATAGTGATGTGCGTGTGACCAGCGTGAACGTGCTACACGCGTCGCCATTCCGCGACGTCATCGCTGACGCTACGGCCGACCTGTTGGCCGCATCACCGGACCCTGACCCGACCACGACGGTCGCGTTGATCGACTTGCTGGGCGGGCTGGGTAGGCAGCGGCATCGTCAGGTGATGGAGATGTTGCTGTGCAACAGTTCGGTGGCCGCTGCCGCCTCGCTTGCCCTAGCGCATCTGCCGGGTAGCACTGGAAGCAATACGTGGCGGTACACGCTCGCCGCGCACCCCCACGATCACCGCCGTATCGAACTGATCGGTCAGGCGGTGCTATACGCCAACGGGATGAACGGAGACCGGGCAGGACTGGAACTGCTCCTGGCGGATCCGGCAGCGACGCAGGACACGATCCGTCGCGCGCAGTGGTGGCTGCGCCTGCCGGCGGCAGCTGTGATCAGCGCCCGACATTGACCGACGGCGTACCCGGCTTTCTGGACTCCTTCGACATCGTCCGCGGAACAGGGCCGCCGCTAGATCATGGTCGTGGAGTCCAGGCTCGGCACCGACGCGAGGCCGCGTTACCCGCGCCGTGCCATGCGAACGCCGCAGCCCGACCAAATCCGCAACAAGGCGAACACGCCCGCATGGGAGGCATAATACAGGTCGGACCGGGTGGCTTCTGATGTCGGCCACTCAATCTGATGAACTATTTCGCGTACAACCGGGTTCGGTGGCTAACGTGAAATGTGGGATACCGAAGGACCAATCTTGCAGAGAATCCGAGTCGGGCCTGCGCCTACTGCCTTCTGTAGGTCCGGCTGGGCCTTGGCTGTGTAGCGCTAACAGGTGGCCTGTTAATTTCGACTTGAATGAAATCGAAGGAGTCATGATGTCACGGGAGAATCGTGTGCACAAGCGGTGTGGTTGCCGGAATCCGTTGGATGGGAGTAGATGGGGTGTGCGATGCCCGAAGCTGCGGGACCGTGGGCATGGTGCGTGGCATTTCGCGTTGGAGCTTCCGGTGGCGCGGGATGGATCACGGCAGCGGGTGCGGCGGGGTGGTTTCCGGACGCGGGTGGCGGCTGAGGAGGCGCGGGCGTATCTGCTGGGTGCCGATGTTGATCCCGATCGGTGTGTGGTGACGGTGGGGCAGTGGTTGGAATTGTGGTTGGCGATGCGCCAGACGCTGGCGTTCTCGACTCGGCGGATCTATGCCCAGCACGTTCGTGACTATCTGCAGCCGCACCTGGGTGGGGTTGCGTTGCGGGATCTGACCACGGCGCGGATCCAGGCGATGTTTGTGTCGCTGATGCGTACTGGTGCCGTTCTGGATAGGCCGTTGTCTGCGGCGACCCTGCAGAAGATCCGAGGGGTGCTGCACGCGGCGCTCAACGGCGCGATCCGGCACGGGTTGGTCGAACGGAATCCGGCGCACTGGGTGGAGTTGCCCTGCGGGCGTCGGCCCCGGGCCGTGGTGTGGACCGAACCGAGGGTCGCCCACTGGCGGGCGACCGGCCAGCGTCCGGCGGTGGCGGTGTGGACGCCGGCTCAGACTGCCGTGTTCCTACAGCGCCATCGTGAGCGTGATCTGTATCCGCTGGATCTGTTGGTGGCGTTGCTGGGGCTGCGCAGGGGAGAGGTCGCTGGGGTTGCGGTGGTGCGATGTGGACTGGACGGTGGGGTGCTGATGGTGTCGCATCAGGTGCAGGATCACAACGGGCGGACCGTGATCTGTCCACCCAAGACCGATAGCAGTGTGCGGGTGATCGCGTTGGACCACGTCACCATCGCGGTGCTGCGACGCTTCCGCGTCACCTCCGAACGCATCTTGGTGCCGGGGCTCAATCCGGAGGGTTTCTTGTTCGTCAATGGCTGCGGTCATCCGTTGAGTCCGGGTTATGTCACGCACACGTTTCGGCGGTGGGTGGCGGAGGCGGATCTGCCGCCGATCCGTTTGCATGATCTGCGCCATGGTGCGGCGAGTCTGTCGTTGGCGGCGGGCAATGAACTCAAGACTGTGCAGGCGATGCTGGGGCACTCCAGCATTGTGCTGACTGCCGACACGTACACCAGTGTGCTGCCCTGTTTGGCGCATCAGGCCGCAGAGGCCACGGTCGGCCTGGTGTTGCGGGCTGCGCAACACCAGGCGCGCACGGTGGGGGGACGGTCATGCTTGTCCAGGCGCTACGCACGCGGCACGGCGCGAACGAGGACGGTCCGACGGTCCGGGCGAGGGCGCGCAGTCGCGTAGCGGTGTGTCGCGCTGTTGGCGGCGGTATCTGGCTGTCGGTGAGTTTCCAGCGAACGAGTCCGGCTGGCTTCCTCGTGTGCATGGTTTGCGCAGGCCACGATCGTCGAGCAGGCACCGCACTGTGCGATCAAGCTGGTACGTACGAAGGGGCGATGCGGCCACTTTCGGCCACCCGTCGGCTGCACCCAAGATCGATGCCCGCCAGCAAGATCCTCATGATCATGAGAACCTGCTGGCGGGCATCGATTCCGAAGGGTGCGCCGCCAGGGACTCGAACCCCGAACCCGCTGGTTAAGATTGGTCTGGAGGCCCTCGCGTCGGTACCTCATTACGGGTTGGCGCTGCGCCTACAGCGGATCACTGGTGTCGCTCGTGGGGGTCGAGTCCCGGCAGGCCCACAATCACCCCAGTTCAGACGAGGTCTCGGCGCAGTCGCCATAACAGCCTGACTGCATTACGACCGGGCTTACTCCGGCCGGTCAGGGGGCGGGCCCATGGCGTCCGTACGCTTGCGGGCACCATGCCACGCAGCATGTACGCGTCCTGCGTCATCGACGGTTGGCGGGCCCGAGGACGTCGGCAATCTGCCGCGTTGACAGCCCCGCCTCAGTGCCGCCATAGTCATTTCGCCTGGTCAACGGCCTGGTCTCACACATCGAGCTGTCTGACCAGATGTACGCCGACCGCATAGCTCAGACGATGAACAGTCTGAGGAGCCACTCGTGCAGGTTGTCGTTGGTTTCGAAGACCGGACGAAGACGGCATCGATGCGGACGCAGGATCCCGGTATGCCAGGTTGTCGGGGGCGACGATCCCAACGCCGTGCACGCCCCGTGATCGCCAGTGGATCACAGGGCGTGTACGTACCGCTGCCGCACCTGGTACGAACTGGGCCAATGGTCAGAGCGGTTTTCCATGCCCTGAAGTTCCCCTTGAGCAGGTTCTTTCAGTACGTACTCGCCAACTCAATTGGCCATGTCGCCCGCGAGGCGGCTCAGTGACACAAGGTCGTAGACTACGGAACGTATCGTGACCTGTATCACACTGTGTCTGTGGGTGACGGCTGTTCGTCGCTGATCGATCGTGATGTCGACTGTCCGTTATCAAGGGGGCGACAGGCGCCTGATCGCCGATGTGACGAGTTCGTGCTGCTCAGAGCGATCTCGGGGCCTGCCGCGCGGGTGCTTGATCGCTCGATCAGGTACGGGTGTACCCCGGGCGTATGGATCTCTGGCCCGAGGCGCGGGCCAGATCCGACCGATTTCTGGACAGCCCTGGAAGTACGACGGCCTCCCGCGCCATACGGGAGGCCGTCACCCTGAAGCTCCGGCTGGACCACAGCGTGCTCAGGGGGCAGAGGAGTTACGTCCGTGGAGCATCGCCACGGACTGGCACAAAGTTACTTGTCCGTCAGCATATTCTCCACTCCCCAATAGACGGGGCTGGCCTGGTCGACAACGCCACGACCTGCGCAGAACGTGCGAACACCGCCTGGACCTCGCGTATTTGGCAGCGGGCATGAAGATCACGAAAGTTTCACGCTCAGACAGATCTGGTCTCGTCTGGACCTGCCCGGATAGAACCAGATTCCAGAAACTGTTCGGCATACGGGTCCGGGATTGGTGATTTACGCAACATCAACTGTGGGTGATCGTCGTCGCGGCCGGCTCACGCGCTTCCCACCAGTCGTGTGACCCGAGGGTTACAGTTTCTGGCACTGGCGGGCAGGTCCCCCAGTGGTCGAGAAACCGGGCGCCAACCCGGTCTCGGTTACGCACCCGCTGAGCGGGTGCCGGCAGTACCCGAAGACGCTTCTCGTGAACACCCTGAAGCCTCCGGCTGGACCACGGTGATCCCTGCGCGCTCCCCACAAGGGACCGGCGCGCGGGGGCCACCCCAACGATCACGGTGCTCGTCGCGCCTGGGCGTGACGAGTTTTGGCGTATTGGAGCGATCAAGTTGGTGCAGGGCAGGGTGCCGTGTAGGTACACGGCAGTTGGATCTCCTCGGACGTCGTGCGGGGAGGAACGGTTTCCTGGGATCCGGTGGACCGTGGTGATGGTGGTGTTCGTGCTGGTGCTGCCAGTGAGCTACCGCGGCGTGTCGCTGGGCTCGGCGGTGATGGCCTGGGTGTTGTTGGTCGGCGCGATGACAGTGGTGCTGCGGGCCAAGGCGTCGGTGCTGGCTGAGTTGGCTGTTCGGGTGCTGTCGGGCTACCTGGGGTTGGCCGTGCCGCCGACCGCCCTGGGGTGAGGGGCCGTGGTGATCTCTGCCCCCACCGCCGCCGGCGCCGAGCGGTCGTTGCCGCCCACCCAGGCGGACATGTCCGCCTCACCGGTGGTGACGTTGGGCTTCAGCGTGCGGCGCCAGGTGCTCAACGCTGGCCTGGACATCGAGACCCTCAGCCGCGATCTGGGCCTGAACCCGGTGCTGCTGCGGCAGGTGTTGATCGGTAATCACCTCCTTCAGTGGGAGGCTTACGAGCAGATCCTGGAGCGGTGCGACGTCCCACTCAGGTGCGCGCGTGAACTGCGGGAGATCTGGGTGCGCGCGAAGAACCGCGCGGTCGCCGGCCAGGGCACCAC
>DASUJK010000379.1:0-3367 GCA_036279295.1 Pseudonocardiaceae bacterium
TCAATCGATGATCGAACCGGTTGACTCACCTGTCAGAAGGCACCGATTCCGTTCGGCGTGCCAAGACCGGTGGGGCCGTCGTAGCCGGCGCCCGCGGTGCACATCTTGGCGCTGATGGTCGGGAAGCTGGAGCAACGGATGGAACCGTTGTTGCTGCCCGACGTGATGTCGCGGAAGTTGGTCGAAGCGGCCGAGTACAGCGTGTTCGGGCCGTTGAGCGCGGCGGGCACGCCGGCACGGGCGAACAGGCCACCGATGAACGGCGCGGACGCGCTGGTGCCACCCACGACGACGAAGCCGTCGGGAGCGCCACTGAACGGAGCGTCATCGTCGAACACGGCAAGGCCGGTGTTCGGGTCGGCGTCCGCGGACACGTCGGCGGCCGCACGGTGGTTGGCGCACAGTGCGGTGTCGGCCGCGGGCTGACCGGTGGCACCGGTGAACCGGGTCTCACAGCCACTGCCGCCACCACTCCACGCGGTCTCCGTGGTCGCACCGAGCGTGGTGCCACCAACGGCGATGACCGTGGGCAGGTCGGACGGCCAGTCCTGGTGGGTGCCGCCGTTGAAGCCGGCGTCACCGGTGGAGACCGTGATGGCGACCCCTGGCTTGTTGAAGTCGGCCAGGTCGGTGCCGCTGGTGTTGCCCGTGGTCTCGCTGTAGCCGTAGCTGATGCTGATCGCCTTGGCACCCGCGGCCGCGGCGGTGGCCACTGCCTCGGAGAACTCAGTGGTGGATGTCGCGCTGTCACTGAAACCGGCCCCGACGGGCACGGAGATCTCCAGGAGGTGGCAGCTGGAGCAGGCCGCGGACGCCATGTCCATGTCCAGCGACGTCTCCAGGGCGATCTCCTCTTCCTCCTCCCTGCCGATCCGGGTGGTCTGCGGCCTCGGCTGCGCGCCACCGGTGAAGTTCTCCAGCTTCAGGCAGCCGCTGGCCGTGGTGCAGGCCGGCAGGCCGAAGGTGGACCGGTAGGTGGCCAGGTCGGACGCGAGGGTCGCGTCCACACCGGCGTCGATGATCGCGATGGTGCTGGTACTGGTGGACGTGGCCGGCAGGTGGTACGCGGCGGCCAGGTCAGCCGGACCCTTGCCGGCGGGCAGAGCGGTGACCAGCGGCTTCGAGGAGCCGGGTGCCACGGTGACGACCTGGGACCGGCACATGGCGCACGTGGGGGCAACGCCGTGGTTGTGCAGCAGGGTGCCGGTGTTGACCTCTTGCCGGATCTGTGCGGCCTGCGCGGTCGCGCTGGGGGACACGACGTCGGGGCCGGCAGTCGCCTGCGGCTGTGCGACCGCGACGGCTGGCAGTACGAGGGCGCCGGCAGCCAGGGCCGTGATGACCGCCCTCACTGACCACCGGGCAGCCGCCCGTTTCGATGCGAACATCGGTTTTCCTCCATGGGGTGGGGAGTGCCACCTCTCCGGCGTCCGACTACGCAGGGGGATGAACGCCGAGAAGGCCTACCGGATGAGTGTCAGCCATCAGTGACCGGTGGACTACCCGCCGTAAGAAGGCATTCGTGAAGATCGTCATCACATGTGAGTTACCGGCCGTTAACGTCACGGGCGCATTCGACGGTCGGGGCTAGCCTGATGGCCGGCCGGGGTCACGCGGATGCGAGGAGGCAGCATGGCGGAGATCGTCGCGACAACGGGTGGCAAGGTGCGCGGGGTGCGGACCGGCGGGGTCACCGCCTTTCTCGGCATCCCCTACGCAGCACCGCCTACCGGAGCAGCACTGTTCCAGGCACCGGCCGCACCGGTCGGCTGGGACGGTGTGCGCGATACGAACGATTTCGGTCCCACAGCGCCGAAGCCGGGCTACGAGCCGCCGTTCGACTCGATGCTGACCGACCCGAAGATCGCGGGCGACGACTTCCTCAATGTGAATGTGTGGACGCCCGATCCCGGTAGCGCGGGACTGCCGGTGCTGGTGTGGATCTATGGTGGCGCGTTCCGCAACGGCGGCGGCGCCGTGCCCACCTACAACGGCGCCGCGTTCGCCAGGGACGGCGTCGTGCTGGTGAGCCTGAACTACCGACTCGGGGTGCCCGGCTTCTGCCTGCTCCCCGACGCGCCGGCCAATCTCGGCCTGCACGACCAACTCGCGGCGCTGTCCTGGGTGCAGGAGAACATCGCCGCGTTCGGCGGCGATCCGGGCAACGTGACGATCTTCGGTGAGTCGGCCGGCGCGATGAGCGTCACCACGCTGGTCGCGGTCGCGGCCGGCAGTGGCCTGTTCCGCAAGGCCATCGCGCAGAGCGGCGCCGGCCACTCCGTCGTCACGGCCGATGACGCCCGACTGGTCACCGCCGAACTCGCGACCCGCCTCGGCGTCGACGCCACCGCAGCGGCGTTCGGCGAGATCCCGGTCGACCGGCTGATCGACGCGCAGCGGGCGGTGGCCGCCGACGTGGCGACCATGCCGGACCCGAACCGGTGGGGCAAGTCCATTGTGGCCGCCGGCATGGCATTCATGCCCGTGGTCGACGGCGAACTGGTGACCGAGCGGCCGATCGACGCGATCGCGGCCGGGGTCGGCCACGACGTACCGATGATGGTGGGCACCACGACCGAGGAGTACCGCTTCTTCATCGTGCCCACCGGTGTCGCGGCGGCGACCACGGACGATCGGCTGCGCGGCGTGATCGCCCACCGGGGCTGGCCGTCGAACGCCGCCGACGTGTACTCGGCGAACCGGCCGGGCGCGACACCGGGTGACGTGCTGGCCGCCATGATCACCGACCAGTACTTCCGGCTGCCCGCCGTCCGGCTCGCCGAGGCCCGGGCGACCGCGCCGACACCGACGTTCACCTACGAGTTCGCCTGGGGCACCGCGGTGAAGGGCCTCGGTTCCTGCCATGCGCTGGAGATCGGGTTCGTGTTCGACAATCTCGCCGATCCGGGCACTGCCAAGATGGCGGGCGACAATCCCCCGCAGTCGGTGGCCGACGACATGCACGCCCGGTGGGTCGCGTTCGCCCGCGACGGTGATCCCGGCTGGCCCGCGTACAACACCGGGAGCCGCACGGTGATGACGTTCGACAGCCCGACCTCCGGCCTTGTCGACGATCCGAGGGCGGACGAACGAGCCCTGTGGGACGGGATCGTATGAGCCCCACCAAGATCTAGTTTCACCGCGTTTCACCAGTGGCCGCGCCCGCTCGGCGCGGCCACCTGCGCCTTGCCGACCACGCCCGTCGGGCCGCGCCGCGGCCGTTCGACAGCGAAACCGTCGCGCCCCTACCGTCGCGCAATCGAAGCGCTTCAACATGCGCTTCAACAAGGAGCGACAGGATGCGGAGCAGACTTCTCGGTGCGCTAGCGGCGGTCGTGTCGGTCGGTCTCGCCACCGCGCTCGCGGT
>DASUJK010000380.1:0-4114 GCA_036279295.1 Pseudonocardiaceae bacterium
TCCACACCACGGTCCAGCCAGCACCGCAGGACCTCGTGCTGTGCCTGCCGGACGTCGGGATCGCGCCAGTTCAGATCGGGCTGCTCGGTGAGATACGCGTGGTAGTAGTACTGGCCGGTGGCCTCGTCGAGGGTCCACGCCGGGCCACCGAACACCGAGCGCCAGTTGTTGGGCGGGCCACCGTCGGCCGCCGGATCGGCCCACAGGTACCAGTTCCGGTGCGGCGAGTCCCGGCCGGAGCGGGACGACACGAACCACGGGTGCTGGTCGGACGTGTGGTTGGGCACGAAGTCCATGAGCACCCGCATGCCGTGGCCGTGCGCCGCGTCGATCAGCCGCTCCGTGTCACCGATGTCGCCGAACAGCGGATCGATGCCGGTGTGGTCGGTGATGTCGTAGCCGAAGTCGACCATCGGTGACGGGTAGACCGGCGAGATCCAGATCCCGTCGACGCCGAGGGTGCGCAGGTGATCCAGCCGCGCGGTGATGCCGGCCAGGTCGCCGATCCCGTCGCCGTTGGCGTCGGCGAACGAGCGCGGATAGACCTGGTAGAGGACGCCTGCCCGCCACCAGTGTTGATCAGCCACCAGGCCACCGTACGGGGTGAAACCGGTCAGCAACGGCTGCGGGGAGTTGCCGGCCTGCCCCGCAGCCGGTGCCGCAGCACGATGACGTCAGCCATCCATCCACAATGGACGGCCGACCTGGCGTGCCAGTTACTGCGTTTACCGCGCGAAGTGTCCGGACGCGGCTGGCACCGCGCAAGGCGTCCGATCGATCCCGATGGTCGAGCGCGGGTCGGTACCGGTTGCGGCATCGAAAGTTACCTCGCGGCCCGCCGCCGCCAGGTCGATGACGACACGCTCGGCGTCCCGATCGGTCGCGGTGCCGCTGCCGGCCAGCGCGGCCCGGCGGTAGCTCTGCCGGGTGTGGTTGTGTTGCAGGCCCACCGCGATCAGGGCGATGAGCACCAGGAAGAACACGATGGCTGTCATGGCACTAAGTGTGCGCGCGTACATATCCCGCCAACAGTGGCAGCTCTGACATTGTTCGAAAAGATCCTGCCAGCTACAGTGGGCAGCATGCTGAACACCGTCGCCGTCGTCCTCATCGACGACTTCGCGGCGTTCGAGTTCGGCGTGCTGTGCGAGGTGTTCGGCATCGACAGGACCGACGACGGCGTGCCGCCCATCGAGTTCCGGGTGTGCGCGGAACGGCCCGGCGAACCGCTGGCCACCAGCGTCGGCGTGCGCATGGTGCCGGAACTGGGGCTGGACGCCCTGGTCGGCGCGGACCTCGTCGCACTGCCGGCCTACACCATCCGCGACGAGTACCCGGCCGAGGTGATCGCCGCCGTCCGGGCGGCCGCTGCGCGGGGCAGCACCCTGCTGACGGTGTGCAGCGGCGCGTTCCTGCTCGGCGACGCCGGCCTGCTGGACGGCAGGCGGTGCACGACGCACTGGCGGTACGCAGACGAGTTCGCCGCCCGGTTCCCGGCCGCCGAGCTCGACCCGGACGTGCTGTTCGTGGACGACGGCGACATCGTGACCAGCGCCGGCACGGCCGCCGGCATCGACGCGTGCCTGCACCTGGTGCGCCGCGAGTTGGGCACCGGCCCCGCCAACGCGATCGCGCGCCGGATGGTCGTGCCACCGCAGCGCGACGGCGGCCAGCGCCAGTTCGTGGACCTGCCGATCCCCGAGTGCATCGGGGACAGCCTGCAACCGGTCCTGGCCTGGCTGGTGGAGCACCTCGACGAGGACCACACCGTGGCCGATCTGGCCAGGCAGGCCAGCCTGTCCGAGCGCACGTTCGCCAGGCGGTTCGTCGCCGAGACCGGCACCACCCCGCACCGCTGGCTCACCATGCAGCGTGTGCTGCGCGCGCGCAGGCTGCTGGAGGAGACCCAGCTGGGCATCGACGACATCGCGCAGGCAGCCGGCTTCGGCACGGCGGCGCTGCTCCGCCACCACTTCCACCGGATCGTCGGCGTCGCGCCGCACGACTACCGGCGGACGTTCGCTCCGACCACTTCGAGGAAGGTCAGATCATCGTGACCGAGCACGTGATCCTGCTGGACCAGGCGGGCAACGCGGTGGGCGTCGCGGACAAGGCCACCGTGCACCACGCGGACACCCCGCTGCACCTGGCGTTCTCGTGCTACCTGTTCGACGGGCGGGACCAGCTGCTGCTCAGCCAGCGGGCGCTGGACAAGAAGACCTGGCCAGGAGTGTGGACGAACAGCTGCTGCGGCCACCCGGCACCCGGCGAAGTGCTGGCCGACAGCGTGCGGCGCAGGCTGCGGGACGAGCTCGGTGTGCGGGCGACCGGCGTGGAGCTGGTACTCCCCCGGTTCCGCTACCGCGCCGTGATGGACGACGGCATCGTGGAGCACGAGATGTGCCCGGTGTTCCGGGCGTACACCGACGACGTGCCGGAACCCAACCCGGCCGAGGTCGCGAGTGTCCGATGGACGCCGTGGCAACGGCTGATCACGCAGGTCAGCACGGCTCAGCTGAGCCTGTCCCCCTGGTGCCATCTGCAGCTGGCCGAGCTGATCGCACTCGGCCCGCGACCGGCCGACTGGCCGGTGGCCGAGCACGGTGACCTGCCGCCTGCCGCACGGCAGGTCACCGAGAGCGCTGGCTGACCAGCAGGTCAGCCGGGCTGCTCGCCATCGTCGTCGCTCTTGGCCGCGTGGTCGGCGACGCCCGGCGTCGGGTCCCGCGTCATGTCGATGAGCGGGTCGCGCTCCGCACCGTCCGGTGCGGCGTGCTTGGGCGCTCCCCCAGCGCTCTTGTTCTCGTCCGGATCCGTCACGATCACCCCTCCTGATCGAGCACTCCATGTGCGTGAATGGACAGTGAGCGACATTGTGCCAATGCCAGAATGGACGGATGGTCGAACCCACCGAAGGCAGGATCGACGCCGATGCCGTCGCCCACGGCACAGCGACGCTGCCCGCTGACACCCGGACCCTGATCGCGATCTTCGCGTCCCCGGTCGCCGGGTTTCTGCTGCGCTACGCGAGGGATGTCGGCTACCGGCCCGTCCTGCTGGAACCCGACCCGGATCGGGCCGCGGCCGCGGCGGGCGACATCACGGTGGTGACCAGCATCTCCGACGCCAAGCCCGATCCGGACACGGACGTCGTGATGACCGACCACCACCGGCCCGAGCTGGGCGAACTGCTGCGCGACGCGCTGGCCACCGACGTGCGGTGGATCGGCCTGATGGGCAACCCACGGCACCCGGGGCCGCACCTGGAGGCGCTCGCCGCGCTCAGTGTGCCAGCGGCCGACATCGCCAGGGTGCACCGCCCGATCGGCCTGAACATCGGCTCGCGGAAGCCGGCCGAGATCGCCGTGTCGACGCTGGCCGGCCTGCTCGCCGACCGCAACGACCGGCCGGGCGGGTTCGACTTCTGACCTGATCAGGACCTGTCCAGGCTCAACGCGGAGACACCGGCCGCATTGTCGATGTCGTACCGGTTGACCGAGTCCGGCCAGTCCGGTGTGTCCACGACGGTGCCACCTGCGATGCCGGACTTGGTGGTGCCGTCGACCGTGGCGAAGCCGGCACCACCGGCGAACCTGACCCTGGCCGGCACACCACCGGGCAGATGCAGCTGGAAACTGCTGGCGCCACCGGACATCGTCACGGGCACCGTGCCGACCGGTGCCGGCAGTGTCGCGTCGATCCGGGATGCGCCTGCTCCGAAGGCCAGGGCGGCAAGGCGTGCGCCGGTCAGGTCGACGGACTCCTCGGTGGCGCCGCCGTCCAGCCGGACCGACCAGTCCACCTGCGAACTGAGCACGATGCGCACCGCCGACGGACCCTGCTGTTTCGTGGATGCGAGGCTGATCGAGACCACATCACCGTCCACAGTGGCCACTGGTGCGCTGTTGGCGTCCGCGGGCGTCGTGGCCTGGTACAGCCCGCTGCCCAGGTCGCCGGTGGCCACGGCGACCGTCGTGGCACCGCTGACCACGTCCAGTTCGGCACGCTGCCAGCCGTCCCGGTTGCCCACGATCACGTGGGTCAGCGTGGTCCGGCCGCCGAACACCGGCCGCGCGGTCGCGTTTCCGGAGCAACCGGCAACCACACAGCACAC
>DASUJK010000381.1:0-18591 GCA_036279295.1 Pseudonocardiaceae bacterium
ATCGGCGCGCCGATCGACACCCGGTCGCCGGGGACGTAGCGCCATGACGTGGCGTCGATGGTGCACTCGGTCGGCCCGTACAGGTTGTGCAACCGGACATCCAACAGGCCGGTGACCTGTTCGCACAGTCCCGCGGTCAGCCGCTCGCCACCTGCGAAGACCAGCCGCAGCGACGTGCACGCCGGCAGGCCGGGTTCCTCGACCAGCATCCGCAGCATCGACGGCACCACCTGGAGCACCGTCGCGTGCTGCTCGGCCACCGCGCGCACCAGCGCCGCCGGATCCCGTTCCGCCCCTGGCGCCGCGGTGACGACCGTGCCGCCGATCGCCAGGGGCGCCCAGATCTCCCAGCCCGCCGCGTCGAAGGTGATCGCCGTCTTGTGCAGTACCCGGTCGGCGGGTCGCAGGTGCCCGGCGCTCCACAGCGCCCGGTTGACCATGCCCCGATGGGTGACCAGCGTGCCCTTCGGCTTGCCGGTGGACCCGGACGTGTACAGGACGTAGAGCAGGTTGTCCGGACCGACGTCGACCGGCGGCGGGTCGGCGGCGACCGCGTCGTCCGGGACCACCAGCCGGATGTCGGCCGGCAGCCGGCCTGCTGCTGTGCGCTCGCCGATGACCACGGACGCGCCCGTCTCGGCGAGCATGTCCTCGGTCCGGGCAGCCGGCTGGTCGAGGCCGACCGGCAGGTAGGCGGCACCCGCCTTGAGCACCGCGAGCAGGCCGACCACGAGTTCGACCCCGCGTGGCAGGCACACACCGACCGGCGCCTCGACACCGACGCCGAGTGCGCGCAGCCGCCGTGCCAGCCCATTGGCCCGCTCGTCGAGTTGTTGGTAGGTCAGGTTTTCCGACGATCCCGCGACAGCGATGGCGTACGGGGTTCGGTGGGCCTGCTCGGCGACCAGATTGTGCACGCAGGTCTCCGGCCGTGCCACCGAGGTGCGGTTCCAGTCCAGCAGGACGTGGTCGCGCAGGTCGTCGGTGAGCAGCGGCAGCTCGCCGATCGCGGTGTCGGGCGCGGTCGCCGCCGCGGTGAGCAGTGTGGTCAGGTCCCGGCCGAACCGCGCGATCGTGGCGTGGTCGTACAGGCTGGCCGCGTAGCTGATCAGGCCGGTCAGTCCACCGTCGGGCTGCTCGGTCAGCTCGATGGCGAGGTCCAGCGTCGGGTCGTCCGGCGGCATCGGTTCGGTCACCACGCGCGTCCCCGGCACGGCGAGCGCGGGGCGGTCGCCGGTGACGTAGCTGAACAGGATCTGGAACAGCGGGTTGCGGGAGAGGTCCCGGTCCGGTGCCAGCTCCGCCACCAGTTGTTCGAACGGCAGGTCCTGGTGCTGGTAGGCCGCGAGGCACGCCTGCCGCACCCGACGCACCGCCGCACGGAAGGTCGGTCGCCCGGCCAGGTCGGCGCGGATGACGAGGGTGTTGACGAACAGCCCGATCAGGTCGGTGAGCTCCTGCCGGCCGCGTCCGCTGACCGGCGTGCCCACCGAGACGTCGGCCCGGCCCGTGTACCGGTGCAGCAGCACCAGGACCGCGGTCAGCAGCGTCATGTACGGCGTCGCCTGCTCGGCCCGACCCAGTTCGGTGAGCGCGTCGCCGACCGACGGCGGCACGGCGACGCGGACCTCGCCGCCGTCCGCCTGCCACACCGACGGCCGTGGCCGGTCCGGCATCAGCTCCAGCGGGGTCAGGCCGGCCAGTTGGTCGCGCCAGTAGCCCAGTCCTCGGTCCAGGACCTGGCCGGTCATCGTGTCGCGCTGCCATCCGGCGAAGTCGGCGTACTGCACCGGCAGTTCGGGCAGCGCGGCCGGCTGTCCTGTCGACTCGGCCCGGTACAGCTCGCCGAGCTCCCCGGTCAGCACATCGCGGGACCAGCCGTCGTTGGCGATGTGGTGCTGCACCAGCAGCAGGACATGTTCCTCGGCGCCCAGTTCCATCAGGTGAGCCCGTACCGGCCACTCCTGGTCCAGCCGGAACGGCCGATGCGCTGCCGCCGTGATCAGTTCGGCCAGTCGCGGTTCCCGGTCCTCGGCCGGCAGCTCCGCCAGCCCCACCGGCTCCCACGGCGGTTCGCCCGGTGGGTCGATGACCTGGCTGGGCACCCCGTCGGTGGACACGTAGCGGGTGCGCAGCACCTCGTGCCTGGCCACCAGTGCGGTCAGCGCGCGCCGCAGTGCCGCCGTATCCAGCGCACCGAACAGCCGCCAGCCGAAGGGAACCGTGTACTCCGTGTTCCCCGGCCGCATCTGCTCGACGAGCCACAGGCGCTGCTGTCCGAACGAGAGTGGAAAACCAGTCGGAGCCACAAGTATCTCCCCAGCTCGATGTCAGCTGTATTCGATCCAGTCGGTCTGTTCGATCGCGGTGACCGTGTCGGCCAGCTCGCCGAGCGTGCTGGTCGCGCCGAAGACGGCGGCGACCTTGCTGCGGGTGCCAAGGCGCCAGTCGGCCGATGCGCCGGGCGATGTCAGCACGGACACCCGCTCGACGTGGTCGAGCCGCCGCAGTGCCGCGGCGTCCTTGATCGCGGCGACCCGGTCGGCGCCGACCGGCGGGATCACGATGTACTGGAACGGGATCGGGCCACCGGGCGGCCGCCGCGTCAGTTCGATGTCCAGGCCGAGCGCGCACCTGATGGCCACGTCGGCCGGGTCCGCGCTGGCCGAGCGGACCGCGAGGTCGTCCACCCAGCCGCCGAGCCTGCCGTTCACCTCGATGACCCTGGGACCGTGCTCGGTGAGTTTGAGCTCGGCCTGCGCGATGCCGTGCCGGACGCCCACCGCGTGGATCGCGGCGCACGCCAGCTCGGCGATCTCGGCCAGTTCCTCGGTGTCCACTTGGGACTCGCCGCCGTAGCCGCCGCGTTCCCGGAACGGCGGTGCCAACTGGAACCGGCTGCTGACGAACAGCGGGCGCACGGTGTCGCCGGTGGCGACGCAGTCGACGGCGATGTAGTCGGCCCACGGCCATGCGGTCGGCCGACCGGCGAGGAACTCCTCCACGATGACGGCGTTCTCCCGCAGGTCGGCCGCACCGAGGGTGCTGACCAGCACATCCCTGCACTCCCGCGGCGATGACACCAGGACCGTGTTCCGGCTGGACGCGCCCAACACCGGCTTGACGATCGCGGGAAAGGTGACCGCATCGATCGCCGTTGTGATCTGGCCGGGATCGCTCACCACGTGGTGCGCCAGCTTCTCGACGCCGGTGTCGGCCAGTCGCCGCCGCTGCGCGCTCTTGGTGGTGATGGCTTCGATGTCGGCGACCGCGTGGTTGGGCAGGCCCAGCGCCTCGGCCAGCCGCGCCGTGTGCCCGATGCAGAGTTCGCTGAAGGTCACGATGCCGGCCGGACACAACCCGCGCAGCCGATCGACCAGTGCACCGTCCTCGGGATCGGTCAACGGGACGACCGACCCGAACATGGTCAGGATCGGCATGATCTGCCGGGTGTGCGCGGAATCGGCCACCACGAACACGACTGAGCAACCGCGCTGCTTGGCCGCCTCGGCGATCCGGGTGGGCCCGAGGCTGCCGAAGTCGTAGACCACGACGAGCACCGGCGCGCCGCTCATGACACTACCTCGGCTTCAGCCTGGGGCCGCCGCCGCATGAGCACCGGGGCGGCCGGCGCCATGGTGTCGATCACCGAGGCCAGCTCCGCCACTGTGGGTGCCGCGTACAGCGTGTACACCGGGATGTCGACCATGCGTTCCCGTTGCAACTCGAACATCACCCGCACCGCGGTGAGCGAGTCGCCACCGAGGTCGAAGAAGTTGTCCTGCACCCGGACGTCCTGGACGAACAGCATCCTGGCCCAGATGTCGCAGATGGCCCGCTGCAGGTCGGTGCGACCCTCGGCGCAACCAGTGTCCGTTGTGGACGGTTGGTCGGCGGGATCGGGCAGTGCGGCCCGGTCGATCTTGCCGGTGGGCGCCAGCGGGAACGCGTCCAGCCGCACGAACATGCCGGGCACCATGTGCTCGGGCAGCGTACGGGCCAGTTCGACGCGCACCGAGGGCACGTCGAGTTCTGGTGTCACCACGTAGGCGAGCAGTCGCCGGTCACCCGGCGCCGCGTCGTAGGGCACGACCAGCGCCGAGGTGATGTTCGGCAGGGCCGTCAGCGCGTGCTCCACCTCGCCGGTCTCCACCCGGTAGCCGCGGATCTTGACCTGTCCGTCGACCCGGCTGACGAAGTCGATCCGCCCGTCCGGCAGCACTCGGGCCAGGTCGCCGGTGCGGTACATCCGCGAGCCGGGCGGACCGAGGGGATCGGGTACGAACCGCTCAGCGGTGAGGGCAGGCTGGCCGGCGTACCCCCTGGCCAGTCCCGCACCCCCGATGTGCAGCTCACCGGTAGCGCCCGCCGCCACCGGTCGGCCGTGTTCGTCGAGCACGTGGACGACCGAGCCCGGGATGGGCCGACCGATGGGCACCGTGTCCCGCCCGACCTCGCTGGTCACCGGCTCGGCCGTCGTGCCCACGGTCGCCTCGGTGGGCCCGTAGGAGTTGAGCACGCCGCCGGCCAGGCGGTCGGTCCAGTGCAGAGCGGCGGCCCGGGACAGCACCTCGCCACCGACGACCAGCGTCGTGGCCAGGCCGGCGATCTGGGCCGGCGCCAACTGCTCGGTCAGCAGTCCGAGTTGGCTCGGGGTGAGCTTGACGAAGTCGAACGGTCCCGCATCGACCAGCGCACTGCCCAGCCGGCCGAGGTCGACGTCGGCGGGAAGCACCCGCACCGGCTGACCGGACAGCAGGGTCGCGTACAGCACCGGCACCATCAGGTCGCAGGAGACCGTGGACAGCAGCGGCGCGCCGCCACCGGTCCCCGAGCAGTACTCGGCGACCGCGGTGGCCAGGTAGTTGGCCAGGGCACCGTGCGTGATCTGCACACCCTTCGGCCGGCCGGTCGACCCGGACGTGTAGATGACATAGGCCAGGTTCATCGGGTCCACTTCGGACAGCGGATCGGTCGCCGGCAGGTCGTCCCGCACCGTTTTGACGTCGACCACCGGGTATCCGTCGGTGCCCGGCGGCGTGACCCCGTCCGCCAGCACCACAGTTGCGCCGACGTCGGCCAACATCCGGCGCAGCCGCTCGGCGGGACAGCCAGGATCGACCGGCAGATAGGCACCGTCCGCCTTGAGCACCCCGAGCAGACCGACGATCAGGTCCGGCCCCGGCCGCACGCACACGGCCACGACGACCTCCGGCCGCACACCGCGGTCCCGCAGCAGGTGGGCCAGCCGGTTGGCGCGGGCGTCGAGTTCGGCGAAGGTCAGCAGGGTGTCGCCGCAGGTCACCGCCGGCGCGGCCGGGCACGTGCGTGCCTGGTCCGCTATCGCCTGATGCACCAGTCTCCGGGCACTCATGATGGTCATCTCCGATCAGCTGGATTCAGTCGAGGACACAGCCGCCGTCACGGCGCATCACCCGGGAGTGCCGGTAGTTCAGGTGCACGAAGGCCCGTTGCAGCCAGCGGTCGCGGCCGTCGTAATACGGGCGGAACGCCGTTCGACCGTGTACCGCGAGACGGTTGTCCACGATCACCAGGTCCCCGGGTGTCAGCTCGATCCGCCGGTTGACCGCCCTCAGCGCGTCGGACAGTTCTGCCATCGCCGTCGCCGCTTCGTCGTCGAGCGGTTTGGTGCTGAAGAAGTCGACCCGCAGGTCGGGATCGTCGAAATCGCCGTCCAGCACCGGATGCTCGGCGCCCAGCGAGTTCACCGACCCGAACGAGGGCGGCGCCTCGGTGACGAACGCGGGAGTGGCCAGCACCTTGCGCGTCCGCCCGGACAGCAGCGGCAGCGCGTCGCGCACCGAGGCCACGGTGAGCGCGGCGTCGTGATCCCGGTCGCCGCGCAGGCAGAACAGGGCCACCAGGTCCGGCCGGCAGGGATGGAAGGCGTTCTCCACGTGCATCTGCAGCAGGGTCGAACCGGCGTTGCTCTGGTCCTGTTCCCGGTTCGGCACCGGCACCACGTTCTGCACCAGCGCGCCCGCCTTCTCCGGCCGGAACGCCACCAGTTCGCCCAGCTGCAACATCGTCAGCGCCAGCATGGTCGCGGCGTGGGTCGATGCGGTCTCCACCGATTCGGGGATCGTCGGCGTGGGCGGTAGCTCCGCCTCCACTACCGGGAAACCGCGCAGGAGCAGGCTCGCGTCCGCACCCGGGTCGTGCCGGAAACGGCGCAGGTCCTCCCGGAGTACGGCCGGCAGCCGGCAGGAGGCCCTGAGGGCGGCGGCCAGCCACTCCTGGTCGTCGACCAGGCGTGGCCCCACCGCGGCGATCTCGGTGGCCAGCTGGGAGATCTCGTCGGCAGGCCCGCTGGCGAGCGCCAGTTCCATGTCACCACCACTGCTTCCGGTTCGGGCTGAGCCACGACGATGTGTCATCGGCTCCTGACCCGTCGAGCATGTCGGCCACAGCACTCGGGCGGCAACGAGAAGCGTTCCCGGTTGGCCGGGAATTGTTCCTGGGTCGGTTCTCGGTCGTTCCCCTGTCGGCTCGGGGAACGGCCGACGCAGACTGGCCACGTGCCGGAGACAACGAAGACGCTGCCCGTCAAGGGAACCAAGTTCGGCCTGTTCTGGATGGGACAGACCGTCTCACAGTTCGGCGACCGGATCAGCGCGCTGGCCCTGCCGCTGATCGCGGTGGTGATGCTGCATGCACAGGCCGAACAGACCGCACTGCTGACCGCGCTGATCTGGCTGCCGAACCTGCTCTCCCCGGTGGTCGGCACATGGGTGGACGGGCAGACCCACAAGCGCAGGCTGATGATCCTGGCCGACGTGCTGCGCGCGCTCGCCCTGCTCAGCCTGCCGGTGACCTACCTGACGTCGCACCTGGCCATGGGCCAACTGTATGTGGTCGGACTGCTGGCCGGGATCGGCCAGATGGCGTTCGACGTGTCCTATCCGTCGTTCTTCGTCACGCTGATCCCCCGATCGTCCTATGTGGATGCGAACAGCAAACTGAGCACCACCCGGTCGATGTCGTTCGTGGCGGGACCCGCCATCGGCGGTGCCCTCATCCAGGCGGTCAGCGCTCCCGTCGCCGTGGCCCTGGACGCGTTCTCGTTCCTGTTCTCGGCCACCGTGATCGGCAGGATCAAGGCGGACACGCCGCCGGCCGCCGATCGCAAGCTGCCCTTCCGCCAGCGGGTTGTCGCCGGGATGGCCTTCATCCGGAGGCACTCGATCCTGCGGGCCAGCCTGGCCTGCTCCACCACGATGAACTTCTTCATGTTCGCCGCGCAGGCGTTGATCATCCTGTTCGCCAACACCGTGCTGAGGCTGTCGGCGGGCGAGATCGGCTTCGCGCTGGGCATCGGCGCGGTCGGCGGACTGATCGGCGCCGTGGTGGCACGCAGGGTGGTGAACGTCGTCGGCCTCGGTCGGACGATCATGCTGGGTGCCGCGCTCTACCCCAGCCCGCTGGCGCTGCTCGCGGTGGCGCACGGCTCGCAGTGGACGAACGCGCTGGCGCTGGGCGGGATGGAGTTCCTCTCCGGCTTCGGCGTGATGCTGTTCGACATCGGCAACAACTCGCTCCGGGCCGCGGTGACCCCGGACGCGATGCGCAGTCGCACCTCCGGTGCGTACAGCGCGGTCAACTACGGCAGCCGCCCGCTCGGCGCACTGGTCGGTGGCTGGCTCGGCACCGCGATCGGCCTGCGCCCGACCCTGCTGACCGCGGCGATCCTCGGCGCGGCCGGCTGCCTGTGGCTGCTGCTCTCACCCATTCCCGGCCTGGCCACCGTGCCGGAGTCGGTCAACGAGCCCACGGCAACGTGACACCTGCCCATTCGTACTGATCCAGCCCCTGATCGCACCTGGAGTGACCATGGACGACGACCGCACCTACCGCGTGGTTCGCAACGACGAGGAGCAGTTCTCCATCTGGCCCGACGGGCGGGAACTCCCGGCCGGCTGGCACGCGGCGGAGATCATCGGTACGCGCCAGGAATGCCTCGACCACATCGCCGAGGTGTGGACCGACATGCGCCCGCTGAGCCTGCGCCGCCGGATGGCCGACGCAGGGTCCGGCCAGGCGGTCGGGGCGGAGCGCTGACCATGACGACCGAGAGCATCGACAACGCACCGGACGTCCGTACGGTCAACCGGCCCGGTGGCCGGCGCCGCCCGTCGATCCCGCTGGTCGACCGGGCCGGACGGCTGCCACTGTCGTTCGAACAGCAGCGACTGCTGTTCCTCAGCCAGCTCGAACCGGAGAGCCCTGCCTATCTGGTGCCGCTGGTCCTGCGGTTGCGCGGTGACCTCGACGTGGCGGCGCTGGACCGGGCGTGGCACCAACTCGTGCTCCGGCACGAGGTGCTGCGCACGCGGTTCCGCCTGGAGGGCAACGACCCGGTTCAGGTCATCGACGACGAGCCAACCGCGCCGCTCGGGCACTCGACGGCGCCCGATCCGGCCGCCGCGGTGGAGCTGGCTAGGTCCGACCTCCGCACGGCGATCGACCTGAGCCGCGAGCACCCGGTACGGGCGCGGCTGGTCCGGATCGACGCGACGGACCACCTGTTGGTCGTGGTGCTGCATCACATCGCCTGTGACGACACGTCGGTCGGCATCCTCGCCACCGACCTCGCGGCGCTCTACGACGACGGCCAGGCGCCGCCGGTGCCCGTGCAGTACGCCGACTACGCGGCCTGGCAGCGGGAGCGGCTGTCCGGTCCCCGGCTGGACCGTGAGCTGACCTACTGGCAGCAGCGGCTGGCCGGGTTGCGGCCGCTGGACCTGCCGACCGACCGGGCCCGGCCCTCGGTGCGCGGCTGGGCGGGCGAGCGGGCGTCGTTCACCGTGCCCGCCGAGTTGGCCAGCAAGGTACACGCGCTGGCCTCGGCCCACCGCACCACGACGTTCACCACCCTGCTCACCGCGTTCCAGGTGCTGTTGCGCCGGCTGTCCGGGCAGGACGACCTCGCGGTCGGCAGCGCGATCAACCGGCGGGACCGGGCCGAACTGCGCCGCATGATCGGCTTCTTCCTCAACACCCTGGTACTGCGCACGCCATGGCAGGGCGACCTGTCGTTCGGCGACGCGCTGGACGGCAACCGGGACGCCGTGCTCGACGCGCTGGACCACCAGGGCGTCCCGCTGGACCAACTGGTCGGTGTGACCGACCAGCGGCGGGACCTGTCGCGCACCCCGCTGTTCCAGGTCATGTTCGACATGATGGACAGCTCACCGCTGGCCCTGCGCATGTCCGGTGTCGCCGTGGAGCAGGTCCAGGTTGCCGGTGCGGTGGCCAAGTTCGACCTCACGATGCAGGTCGACGACCGGGGATCGGGCGCCATGACCGGCGTCATCGAGTACGCCACCGAACTGTTCGATCGCTCAAGCGTTGACCGGATCGCCGCGAACTACCTGCGGTTGCTGGAATCCGCCGTCGCCGACCCGGGCGCCCGACTGTCCGAGTTGGACATTCTCGGCGCCGAGGAACGGCGGCTGCTGCTGACCGAGTGGAACCGCACCGAGTCGCCCCGGCCGTGGGTGAGTGTGCCGGCCCGGATCCACGAACAGGCGGCCAGGACGCCGGACGCGACCGCGCTCGTCGCCGGTGACCGGCGGCTGTCCTACCGCGAGTTGGCGGCACGGTCGGGCGGGCTGGCCGCTCGGCTGCGCGCGCTCGGCGTCGGGCCGGAGACCGTGGTGGGCATCTGTCTGGAGCGCGGCATCGACCTGCCGGTCGCACTGCTCGCGGTCTGGCAGGCAGGCGGGGCGTACGTGCCGGTCGACCCGACCCAGCCCGCCGACCGGATCGAGTACATCCTCGACGACGCAGGCGCCGCCGTGGTGCTCGCCGACACGACCACCGCCGACCTGGTCGACACGACCTACCGGGGGCCGACCGTCGTCGTCGACGAGGATCTGGCCGAACAGGACGGAGTGCCACCACAGCGGGACGCCGACCCGGACAGTCTCGCGTACGTCATCTACACGTCGGGCACCACCGGTCGACCCAAGGGCGTCCTCACCACACACCGCGGCCTGGCCAACTACCTGGACTGGGCGCAGACCTACGCCGGTGACTCGCCGCACGGTGCCGCGCTGTTCGCGTCGGTCGCCTTCGACCTGGCGGTGCCCAACCTCTACGTGCCGCTGCTGACCGGCCGCCCGGTGCACCTGCTGCCATCGGGGATCGCGGCCGACGAACTGGCCGACCTGCTGGTGGCATCGGGGCCGTACGCCTTCGTGAAGCTCACCCCGGCGCACCTGGACCTGCTCGCCACCCGGCTGACTGCGGCCGAGGCCACCGCGCTGACCGGGACGATCGTGCCGGCGGGCGACGGTTTCCCGGCCGCCCTGGTTCGTCGCTGGCAGGAGTTGTCCCCGGCGCGGATCATCAACGAGTACGGCCCGACCGAGATCACCGTCGGCAACTCGGTGAGTGTGGTGGCCGGACCGCCGCGCACCGAACTGGCGCCGATCGGCAGGCCGATCCCGAACACCACCGCCTACGCACTGGACGCCGACCTCCGCCCGGTGCCGATCGGTGCCGTTGGGGAGGAGTACGTCGGCGGCGTCGGTGTCGCCCGCGGTTACCACGGTCGGCCTGCGCTGACCGCGGAGCGGTTCGTGCCCGACCCGTTCGGCACCGTCCCCGGCGGTCGGCTCTACCGGACCGGTGACCTGGTCCGGGTGCTGCCGGACGGCGAGTTCGACTTCGTCGGCCGGGTCGACCACCAGGTGAAGATCCGCGGTTACCGGATCGAGCCTGCCGAGATCGAGGCGGCGCTCACCGCGCATCCCGCCGTGCGGGACGCCGTCGTCGTCGCCACCGACGGCAGGCTCACCGCCTACCTCGTCGCACCGGACGAGCCCGCCGACCTGCGCACCTACCTGGCGACCCTGTTGCCCGAGTACATGATCCCGGCCGCGTTCGCCACGGTGAACGCGTTCCCGTTGACCGACAACGGAAAGGTCGACCGGCGCGCACTGTCCGAACTGGACGCCGCCGCACTGGTCCCCGAGCAGGAGTACGTCGCGCCGCGCACCACCATGGAGGACCGGATCGCCGACGTGTGGCAGCGGTCGCTCGGCGTGCCGCGGATCGGGATGTTCGACAACTTCTTCGACCTCGGCGGCGACTCGATCCGCGCCGTGGGGCTCGTCGGCACGCTGCGCGAGGCAGGCCTGGACGTGACCGTGCGGGATCTGTTCGCGGAGCGGACCGTCGCCGGGCTCGCCGAATTCCTCACCGGGCGGCCGGCACCGGCCAACCCGAAGGCCGGGGTCGAGCCGTTCGCGCTGCTGACCCCGGCCGACGCCGCCCGGCTCCCGGCCGGTGTCGTGGACGCGTATCCGTTGTCCCAGGTGCAGTCGGGCATGGTGTTCGAGATGCTGTCCGATCCCGATGCGCCCTACCACAACGGCACGAGCTATCGCGTACAGGACGGCAAGCCGTTCTCGCTGGACGCACTCCAGGCGGCCGCGGACCTCGTGGTCGGCCGGCACGAGGCGCTGCGTACGTCGATCGAGCTGTCGGACTACTCGGTGCCGATGCAACTGGTGCACGGCAACGCGTCGATGTCCATCGGCACCCAGGATCTGTGCCACCTGCCGCCGGTCGAGCAGGAGCGCGAGATCCACCAGTACATGGCCGAGGAACGGCACCGGCTGTTCGACTTCGCCCGGCCGCCGCTGCTGCGGCTGTTCGCACACGTCACGTCGGACGACGCGTGGTGGCTCTCGATCACCGAGTGCCATCCGGTGATCGAGGGCTGGGGCTACCACCTCATGCTGATGGAACTGCTCACCGGCTACCACGATCTGCTCGCCGGCCGCGAGCCGCAGCCGGCTCCCCTGCCGACGGTGCGGTTCGCCGACTTCGTCGCCGCAGAACTGGAATCGCTCAGCGCGACCGAGGACCACGAGTACTGGCAGCGGGTGCTCACCGAGACCCCGCCGCTCACCCTGCCGGCCAGTTGGGGCGGTGGGCAACGCGAGCAGCAGCCCTCCTACGACATCGAGGTGCCCTTCCACGACCTGCGGCCGGCACTGCTGAACCTGGCCAGTCGCGCACGGGTGCCGCTCAAGAGCGTGCTGCACGCCTGCCACCTGACCGTGATGAGCGCGCTGACCATCGAACCGGGCTTCAGCACCGGGCTGGTCTGCGACTGCCGCCCCGAACTGCTGGGTGCGGACCGCGTGTTCGGGATGTACCTGAACACGGTGCCGTTCGGTTTCCGCCGTGGTACCGCGAAGACCTGGCTGGACCTGGTCCAGCAGGTGTTCAGCACCGAGGTCGAGCTGTGGCCGCACCGGCGCTACCCGCTGCCGGCGATGCAGCGCGAGCTCACCAACGGCACCCGGTTCAACCACGTGTTGTTCAACTACCTGGACTTCAACAGCGTCGACACCGACCTCGTCGACATCCACGACGGCATCGACTACAGCCCCAACGACTTCCGGCTGGTCGTGGTCGCGAACCGGGTCGGGACGGTGCGGCTGTCGGCCAAGCCGGGGACGGTCAGCCGCCCCTACGGCCGACTGCTGGCCGGCATGTACCGGCGGGTGTTGGAGCTGATGGTCGCCGACCCGACCGGTGACGCGGGCGCCAGCGTGTTGCCATCGGACGAGTGGGACCGCGTTGTGCGGCAGTCCAACCGGACGGACACCGAGTGGCCGGAGGCGCTGACGCACGAACTGTTCGAGGCGCAGGTCCGCAAGGCCCCGGACGCCGTGGCCGTTGTCGCTGCCGACGGATTATCATTGACCTACCAGGAGTTGAACGAGCGGGCGAACCAGGTCGCGTGGCACCTGCGTGGGCTGGGCGTGGCGCCGGAGCAGTTCGTCGGCATCTGCGTCGAGCACAGCCCGGAGATGCTGGCCGGCCTGTTGGGCATTCTCAAGTCCGGTGCGGCGTACCTGCCACTGGACGCCACCCACCCGGCCGACCGCCTCGCCTTCATGATGGCCGACACCGGTGTGGACATCGTGGTCGCCACCGAACGCACCAGGGGCGCCGTGCCGGCCGGTGACCGCCGTGTCGTGTCACTGGACGGCGACCGGGCGGCCATCGACGCCGAGCCGGTGACCGACCCGCAGCCGTGCACCACACCGGACAACCTCGTGTACACCATGTACACCTCGGGTTCGACCGGTCGGCCGAAAGGCGTGCTGATCAGCCATCGCGGGCTGAACAACTATCTACTGTGGGCGGTCGACGGCTACGGGCTTCGTGGTGCGCACGGCGCGCCGATGCTCGGGTCGATCGCGTTCGACCTTTCGGTACCGAACTTCTTCCTGCCCCTGATCGGCGGTCGCGACGTCACCCTGCTGCCGCCCGACCCCGGCCTGACGGCGCTGGGCGACCTGCTGCGCAGCCCTGGCGACTTCAGCCTGCTCAAGATCACACCGGGGCATCTGGACGTGCTACGGGCCACCGTCACCGAGCAGGAGCGGATCGACTCGGTGCGCACGTTCGTCGTGGGTGCCGACGAGGTGAAGCCGGAAACCATGGCCGCCTGGCAGCAGCGCGCGCCGCGGGCCCGGCTGATCAACGAGTACGGGCCGACCGAGACCGTCGTCGGCTGCTCGACCTACACCGTCGGACCGGACTTCGACCCGTCGGTGCCGGTGCCGATCGGCAAGCCGATCGCCAACATCCGCATGTACGTGCTGGACCGTGACCTCAAGCCGCTGCCCACCGGTGTGGCCGGCGAGTTGTTCATCGGCGGTGTGGGGGTGGCGCGCGGCTACCTCAACCGGGCAGCCCTCACCGCGGAACGGTTCCTGCCCGACCCGTTCACCGACGTCGCGGGCGGCCGGCTCTACCGGACCGGTGACCTGGCCAGACTGCTGCCCGACGGCAACCTGGAGTTCCTCGGCCGGATCGACAACCAGGTGAAGATCCGCGGCTACCGCGTCGAACTGGGCGAGATCGAGGCCCGACTGCTGCTGCACCCCGGCGTCAGCGAGGCCGTGGTCGCCGCCCGCCCCGACCGCAGCGGTGGGAAACGGCTGGTCGCCTACGTCGTGCCGGTCGGGTCGCCGCCGCAACCCGCCGAACTGCGCAGGTTCCTGGCCGAGGCACTGCCCGACTACATGGTCCCCGCGGTGTTCGCGGTACTCGACGCGCTGCCGCTGAGCACCGGCGGCAAGGTCGACCGCGCCCGGCTGCCCGAGCCGCGGCGCGCCCGCTCGGCGGACGAGGACAACCACGCGGCGCCCAACACGCCGAACGAGAAGGCCCTGGCCGCGATCTGGGCGGAAGTGCTGCAACTGGACCGGGTCGGAGTGCACGACAACATGACCGAACTCGGCGGCCACTCGCTCGCCGCGCTGCGGGTCGCCGGGCGGATCCGGTCGGAGCTGGACGGAGGAGTGCCGGTCACGGCCCTGCTCCAGGCGACGACCATCGCCGCCCAGGCCAAGCACCTGGACGACCGTGCGACGGCTGGTCTGCTCCGGTCGGTGGCACCTACGCCCGGCAACATCTGGGCGACGCCGTCCGGCCCGGACGACACACTCGCGCACTGCCTGACCCAGCACCGGGTACCGGGTGTCAGCGTCGCGGTGTTCAGCGGCGGCGACATCGTGGACACCTGGCAACTCGGCGTGCGGGAGGCCGGCACGGACACCCCGGTCACCGAGCGCACCGCGTTCCAGTGCTCGTCGGTGAGCAAGCACGTGACCACCCTGGTGGTACTGGCCGTGGCGGCTGGGGGAGGGCTCGACCTGGACGCCGATGTCGCCGACCACCTGCGGACGTGGCAACTGCGTGACGTGGCCGGCCGCCCGATTCGGGTCACCCTCCGGCAGTTGCTCACCCACACTGCGGGGCTGCCCTACGCGGGCTACCCCGGATATCGGCCGGCCGAGGCCTGGCCTGCCCTGGCCGACCTGCTGGCCGGCGCCCCGCCGTCACCGCACCCGGAACCGCGGGTGGACCCCGAGTGGCACGGCAGGTTCCGGTACTCCGGCGCGCACTTCGCCGTGGTGCAACAGGTGTTGGCGGACCTGACCGGCGAGCCGTACGCGGACCTGGCCCGGCGGCTCGTGTTCGACCCGCTCGGCCTGCGGAGCACCAGTTTCGACCAGCGGTACCCCCGCACGACGACCGCACCGGTCGCGTACGGGCACGACGAACAGGCGGAGCCGCTCGACGGCGGCTGGCGGGCCGTGCCGGAGGCAGCGGCCTGCGGGCTGTGGACCACACCGACCGACCTGGCCACCATCGCGCTGGCACTGCGGAAGGAAGCACTCGGCACCGGCCCCGGCTTGTGTGGCAAGGACCTTGCCCGCCAGATGCTGACCGACCAGGTCGGCGTCGGCTACGGACTGGGCACCGTGCTGCACGAGGAAGGACGGCGCTACGGCCACGCCGGCATCGCAACCGGCTACCGAGCCGTGACGGTCACCGACCTGACCACCGCGAGCGGCCTGGTGGTGATGATCAACGGCGCCAACGGCGACGCGGTCATCGAACAGATCGCCGAGTCCGTCTCCCATACCCACCCGGCACTTGAATGGGCGAACAGCATCTCCCTGTGGTGGCGGTTGACACGTCGCCCAGCCGCCACCCGGTAACCAGACGCCGCCGGGTCAGCCCGGCCTGCGGAAAAGAGGCACACACATGCCCCACGCCAACCCCACCAGCTACTCCATCTGCGTGTTCTGCGGAGCCAGGAACGGAACACGGGGCGACTACACCGATTTCGCGGAACAACTGGGCAAGGAACTCGCCCGACAGGGCGTCGGGCTCGTCTACGGCGGCAGCGAACGGGGCCTGATGGGCTCGTTGGCCCGTGCGACGCTCGATGCCGGTGGACACGTGATCGGCATCATCCCGGCCGACCTGGTGGAGAAGGAGAAGGCCGCGGGTGCGAGCACCGAGTTGTACGTGGTGTCCAACATGCACCAGCGCAAGAGTCTGATGTACCGGCTGGCTGCCGGTTTCGTGGCGCTGCCCGGCGGCTTCGGCACCATGGACGAACTGCTGGAGATCGCCACGTGGGCAAAACTGGGCCTGCACAGCAAGCCCATCGCCCTGGCCAACGTCGGCGGCTACTTCGACCCGCTGGTGAACTGGTTCGACCGCGCCGTCCAGGACGGTTTCGTGGACCCGGCGGAGCGCCAACTGGTCCGCACGCTCGACACGGTCGACGAAGTACTTGACCACCTCCAACCGGCTCGCATCGTCGGCAAGCCGCCGCAGGCGAACTGGTCGGTCTGGAAGGCCGGCGCCGGCGAACACGCGATCCGACGCCAGGCCGGTTCCCAGGTGTGAACCACGTCGGGCTCGGAGCCGCTCAGATCACCGAGCGGCTCCGAGCCACGTTCGCTGGACCGGCAGGGCACAGAGGGCTGTCGGTCCGCGCCCAGATGAGTTCGCGGCGGGTGCCGGGGTCTCGCCCCGACCAGGAGTGCCTGGTGGGAGCGGTGCGGGCAACAACTCGCCGATGGAGGTTCGCGTTGATGTTCCGTTGAGATTCTGTTGGGATGGACGTGAGACGGGTCACTGATGCTGAGCAGAGGCCGGCATCCGACATCGGGGAGTGGTCATGCCGCGTCCTTATGCCAGCGGAGTTGTCGCCGCACCTGTCGACAAGGTCTGGGCCCAGATCCGTGCGTACGACGACCTGCCTGCCTTCTTGTCCGCGATCGGCCACTGCGAGATGGTCGAAGGCGTCAACGGGCAGGTCGGGGCGGTCCGACGCCTGACCCTGGCGGCCGGCGGTGACCCGTTCGACGAGCGGTTGCTCATGCTGGACGACCCCGGTCGCTCCCTCACCTACGCGTTCACCGGGGCGAACCCGTTCGGCGTGCGCCGCTATGTCTCGACGATCCGGGTCAGCCCGGTGACCGACACCGGAGAGTCCTTCGTCGAGTGGTGGGCTGAGTACGACGCCGACGCGGACCAGGAGGAGGCACTCAACCGCACCTTCGCTGACGACGTGTACGGCGGCGGCATCGCCGGCCTGCGGAAGCTGTTCGTGTAGCCGGTCCTCACGGGAGCAGGACCCGGACCAGTGCCGGGTCCGGCCCCGCTGGGCCGATCAACACGACGGCGTCGTCGAAATCGGCCTCCGCGTAGCGCTGGAGCAGTTCGCGGGTGGTCCGAGATCGTCCTTTCCGAACACTGGATGACGCAGACGATCGCTGGTCGGCCGCCTGCGGCTCGATACGGTTTGTGAGCGGCAGTGATCTGTTCGGCCGCGCCGGTACACAGAGTTCAGCCAGCGGTCGAACTCCCGGGACAACCCAACTCCGGTCGAGGTCGTCCACGCAGCCTGCGACGAGGCGGTGCTGAACGTGTGGCTGCCCGGAGTGGAGGTGCTGCCTGACAGGCAGGCGACGCTCACACCGTCAGGCCGGCGGTCGACTTTAGGCATGGACCAAAGCCGATCGGAACGAGGTGTACGCCGTGCTGCTGGGCGCTCACCTGGTGGCCACGGTTCGTGAAACTTGGGCGGTGGCACCGTCGCTCATGAGGTTGCGGCTCAGCGGGTTGCGGCAGGTGCAGGGTGGAGGAGCGGAGCAGTTGTTCGAGGTGGCTGTCGGTCGTGCCGAGGGCAGGTGGGATGACGACCAGGGGTAGCCGCATCATGGCGAGCGCACGGCGCGGCCTGCACAGGGTCGGCAGAACGCAGGAATTCAGGGCCTGGCCCGCTGCTTGAGTGGTTGTCCAGGAGCAGGAGCGAAACAGGAGCGGCCATCGTTCCTGTGGCTACTTGAACTGTTGTCAACTGACTTCAACCAACCCTTATTGTGCTGCGGATTCTCTATTTCCGCTGGTCGGCGGCTAACTGGGGGTCAAGGGTGTCGCTTGCCAGGAGTAAGAGCCTGTTGGTAAAGGGTTTCAGGCGGGCGTGGGGTCCGGTGTAGACACCCCCGGACGGGGCTGCCCCCAGCGTTGGTTGACCGGTGGGTCACTGCTGCGGCGGGCCAGCCGCCGGGTCATGGACAAGACGGTGGCCCAGTAAACCATCGCTTCGTGATGCTCAGGACGGCGCTCGTAGTCGCGCACCAGCCATCGATACCGCAGCAACCAGCCAAAACTACGTTCGACCACCCACCGGCGGGGCACCACCCGGAACGCGTGCAGTTCGGTGCGTTTGATCACCCGCAGGGTGACACCGGCGACCGCGCGGACCCACCCGGCCAGCGGCGTGCCGTCGTAGCCGGAGTCCGCCCAGATCAGCTTGAGCCGGGTACAGACGTTCAACACCGCGATGACCAGCAGTTTCGCGCCTGCCCGGTCCCCGACATTGGCGGCGGTGACCACCACCGCGAGCAGGAATCCCTCCACGTCCACTGCGAGATGCCGTTTGCGGCCGTTGATCTTCTTACCGGCGTCGAACCCGCGGGTAGCGGCGCCGACGGTGTCGGCGGCCTTGACCGATTGGGAGTCCACGATCGCCGCGCTGGGCTGGGCGTCGCGGCGAGCGCGGACCCGCAGTCGGTGGCGTAACCGGTGCACCAGTTGCTGTGGGAGTTCCCGGGCGTTCCAGCGCTGGTAGAAGGCGTAGACGGCGACCCAGGGTGGGAAATCGATCGGCAGGGCTCGCCACTCGATGCCGTTGCGCACGACGTAGAACAGCGCGTCCAGCATCGCCCA